>PTKB01000052.1 GCA_002937555.1 Alphaproteobacteria bacterium MarineAlpha10_Bin2
GCGGTGCGCCGCGTGAGCGGGCGGTTGCTTTGAGCGACACCTTGCTGGTGCGGAATGTAGTTGGTGGTGGGTGGTTTTAAGCAACACCCTGTTGACGCAGGGTGCTCCGAATACCGCAGGCGGCCCGGAATCACGCCACGGTCAGAATGCCTACAGCCGAAAGATCGCAATAAGGTCATCCTCGAACCAGGCCTCACCGCAGCGTTCTTCGAGCTGCTCACGAATCGACGCCATCGTCTCATCGGGGACGCCGCCGAGACGCAGGGCGAGCGGGTTTTGATCGACGGCGATAAAATGCCAGGTGCGCAATGGTTTCCCGACGCGCGACTGAATTATGCCGAAAATCTGCTGCGCCGGCGCGACGACGGCGATGCGATCGTGTTTTGGGGGGAAGACAAAACCCGCCGCCGTTTAAGCTTTGGCGAATTGCACGACCGGGTTTCGCGCCTTTCGCAAGCGCTCAAGGCGCGCGGCATCGAAGAAGGCGACCGGGTCGCTGGTTATCTGCCGAACATGCCGGAGACCATCATCGCCATGCTGGCGGCAGCCAGTCTCGGCGCAATTTGGTCCTCCTGTTCGCCGGATTTTGGCGCCCACGGCGTGCTCGATCGCTTCGGTCAGATCGCGCCCAAGGCGCTGATCGCGGCCGAAGGCTATTTTTACGGCGGCAAGCAACTCGACTGCCTCGAGAAGCTGCGCGAAGTGCTGCCCCACTTGCCCAGCGTCGAGACCGTCATCATTGTTCCCTATACCCGCGAGCGCGCCGGCCTGGAGGGGATGTCCAGCGCGGAACATTACGCCGACGTCATCGCAGAACAGCCCGGCGGAGACATCGAATTTGCCGTCATGCCATTCAATCACCCGCTCTTCATCATGTTCTCTTCGGGCACCACCGGAGTGCCGAAATGTATCGTGCACGGTGCCGGAGGTACATTGATTCAACACATCAAAGAACATGTCTTACACACTGATATTAAAGAAAATGATCGTGTGTTTTATTTTACCACCTGCGGCTGGATGATGTGGAACTGGTTGGTTAGCGCGTTGGCTTCCAAAGCCACCATACTGCTCTATGACGGGGCGCCGTTTCACCCCGATGGCAATGTTTTGTTCGATTACGCCGACGCCGAGGAGATGACCCTATTCGGCACATCGGCCAAATTCATCGACGCAGCGCGTAAGGCCGGCGTGGCGCCGATCAAAACGCACCGATTGGAAAATCTACGCACCATGACTTCGACCGGCTCGCCGCTGGCGCCGGAGAGCTTCGAATATGTCTATTCCGAGGTCAAAAATGACCTTCACTTGGCGTCCATTTCGGGTGGCACCGACATCGTCTCCTGCTTCGCCCTCGGCAATCCGCTGGGGCCGGTTTGGCCGGGCGAATTACAGGCGCGCGGGCTCGGCATGCGGGTCGAGGTGTTCGACGATAACGGCAATGCCATCCGCGGCAGTAAAGGCGAGTTGGTGTGTACCGCCCCCTTCCCGTCCATGCCGGTGTCGTTTTGGAACGACGCGCGCGGCGAAAAGTACCGCGCCGCCTATTTCGAGCGCTTTCCGGGAATATGGCACCATGGCGATTATGTGGCGCTGACCGAACATGACGGCCTGGTTATCTATGGCCGATCCGACGCCGTGCTGAATCCGGGCGGCGTGCGCATCGGTACGGCGGAAATATACCGCCAGGTCGAGCAATTGCCGGAAGTGGAGGAAGCGATATGCGTCGGCCAGGACTGGCAAGGCGATGTCCGCGTGGTGCTGTTCACACGCCTCAGGGAGGGTCTCACCTTGGACGACGAGCTCGTCGCGCGTATCCGCGTGCGTATCCGCTCCGAATGCACGCCGCGCCATGTGCCGGCCAAAGTCATTCAGGTCGCCGACATCCCGCGCACGCGCTCGGGCAAGATTACCGAACTTGCCGTTCGCGCCGTCATTCACGGTGAGGAGGTCAAGAACAAGCAAGCTTTGGCAAACCCGGAAGCCCTGGACCTCTACGCCGGTCTGGAGGCATTGACGGAATGAATTCGGCTTGCCAGACAATGTTCGTGATAGCCTGACGGCAATTTCCGGCGAACCATCTTGGGATCAGGCCCGCATGGCGAAAGACATCGGTGAGCAAGTCATGCAAGAACTGCTGCGGGCGCTGTCGCGCGACGGAGTCAAGAACAGCGCCAAGATGAACTATGGCCTCAACCTGCTCGCCCGCTACCGCGCGCGGGAAATCGGCGGCGCACTATACGGCAAGGGCGGCCCACTTGTGCGTACCGGGCCGTTCCGCGGCATGACACTGCTGAACCGTGCTTCGGAAGGGAATGTCGCGCCGAAACTGCTCGGCTGCTACGAGCAGGAACTCCATGACGTGATCGAGCGCTGCATCGAGACGCCCTATGAATGCGTGGTGAACGTTGGCTGCGGCGACGGCTATTACGCCGTCGGCTTGGCGCGGCGCATGCCGAAGTCAAAAATCATAGCCTATGACCTGCATGAAGGCCGCCGCGCGCTGTGCAAGGATGCGGCAGAAGAGAACGGCGTCGGCGCGCGTGTCTCAATGGGCGCGGAATGCGGGACGGCGGAATTGACCGCGTTGGCGGGACGCCGCGTGTTGGTGATTTGCGATATCGAAGGCGGCGAGCGCGAGTTGCTCGATCCGGAGCAGATTCCGGCACTTAAGGGTTTCGACATTTTGGTGGAATTGCACAAAAACGTGGACAAGGCGCTGCCGGAGGAAATCATCTCGCGCTTTGCCGAAAGCCACGAAATAGAGCGCATTCAGCATCAAGGCCGCGACCCCACCGCGTTCAAAGAACTCGAATTTGTTAGTCAGTTCGATCAGTTTCTGGCGCTTTGGGAAGGACGCCAAGGCCCGACGCCCTGGTCGTTCATGCGCGCCAAGTGAAAACGTTCCGCTGAAACCGGCCCTTCGGCGACCTTAGCTCGCGAGCCTGCCGTTGATGGCGTAATCGAGAATGCGCACCACCTGATCCGGCGTCTCGGCAACCGCCATGGCCACGCCGTCGACTTCTTTCAGGGCGTGACCGAGCGCGGGATCGTGAATCGTGACGATGGATTTGCCCTTGGCGGCGGCATATCCAGCATCAAAGGCGGCATTCCATTGACGGTATTTTTCGCCGAAGCGCACGACCACCACGTCGCTGCGGTCGATCAAGGTCCGCGTGCGAATGGCGTTGACCTTGGCGCCCTTATTATCGTGCCAAAAAGTCTCCGCTTCCTCGCCGAGGATCGCCACGCCGCAATCATCACTCGATCCATGATCGGTGACGGGAGAAAGGAATTCGACGTCGAGCCCAGCGTCACTTGCGCCCTGAATGATATCTTCGCGCCACCCGGTGTGGATTTCGCCAGATAGATAGACCGTCCAACTGTTGTCAACCATTTTCCAAGTTCCCTCGCCAGTGAAAATTTTGAAAACGAATTCAATTCGTTATTGGAAAATTCCATGAGCATGAGCTGCGGTCCGTAAATCGCCGCCCAAACGAAATCTAGCAGCACAATCAGCGTAACAAAACTGCTCAAGCCGAATTTAGTTCAGCGCCATCTTGGCTGACGCAAATGATCGCGTGCGCTATGCTGACCGCACAATTCTCGCCGGACAAACTCAAGAAATCGGAAATGACCAAACTTGAACCACCCACCAAACATGCACACGCGCTGCCACAACAGAGATTGCTCCTGGAACTGCTTAATATGTCCGGGGAAATTGCGGTGATGGGCGCCAAGGACGATTCCCTATTGTGGAACACGGTGCACGAATGCCATCGTCACCACTGGATAACCCTGCACATATTGTCGGATACCGCGACGACGATTCGATTGGCCAATAGCGGTCGCGACTTACTCAAAAGCTGACCCACCGGACGGACGCCGCAGCAGTGCCGCGCACAGTCGAAGTTTTTTACTCATTCCGCAGTCCCTACTGTTATTTGGTGACAGACAGGCTGACGTCATTGGCACGCGATTTCGAAGTCGAGGCAAAGATCCGGCCGGTCTATCCGATAGCCGTACGCGATCCGGAATTCTTTCGCCGGGTGGATCCGCTTTACCGGCCCTATCATCTGCGCGACTCCCTTAGGCTCGCTGAATATTTGAATATTCCCTATCGCCGCCCGGTGCCCGATCCCATCGTTCAGGATCTGGAAACGGGCGCGATAGCCGCCGAGCAGCCCTACATCCGCCACATCACCCGCATGGCTCAGGCGGCTGCGGAAGCAGGTACGGGTCTCAGCTACAGCGCGGCGGTGATGGCGCTTCTGTGGAATGGCGCGACGGACAATTGGCACCAAGGCAGCCATCTCTCGGATGCGTGCCGGGTGGCCGGATTGGAATTCGGTGCGCTTGACGGCCGCGCGCGTAACGAGGCCGCCGGGCTCGATGCCGAGATCGAACGCAATCAAGAAGCGCAGCGCGCCACCGGCCATTGGGGTGTGCCGCTGATGGTGTTCGACGGCGAACCGTTTTATGGCCAAGACCGCTTCGACATGCTGTGCTGGCGATTGGCGCAACAGGGATTGCGAATAACCAATTAGGAGAAGATGACATGCAAATCGAAGAAAAGATTAAGTCCCTCGGACTTGTGCTTTCTCCACCACCGTCACCGGCCGGAAACTATATCGGCGCCGTTACCTACGGCAAACTTGTATACCTCGCCGGACACGGGCCGAGCGACGCGGATGGAAACTACCGCAAAGGCAAAGTGCCGACTGAAGTATCGCTCGATGAAGCCTACGAAGCAGCGCGCATGGTCGGCCTCAACATGCTGTCGACGCTGAAAACCGAGATTGGCGATCTCGACCGGGTACGCCGCTTCGTCAAGGTTCTCGGCATGGTCAATGCCGAGCCCGATTTCGAGATGCAGCCCAAGGTGATCAATGGGTTTAGCGACCTGATGGTCGAAATCTTCGGCGACCCAGGACGTTGTGCCCGCTCGGCGGTCGGACTGGGCTCATTGCCGTTTCAAATTCCGGTGGAAATCGAAGCGATCGTCGAATTGAAGTAGCGCTTTGGGTCCGTGCGGCGCCTTGGCGCTATACGCTGGCGTCGAGGGTCGGCAGGCCGAGCAGCACGCGGCCGTAATTGGAGCCGTTGATATCCCAATTCTGGGTCATATGCGCCTGGGCGCATTTGGTATCGCGGTAGGCGCGTGAGATCGGGTGGTTGTCGTAGAGCCCGGCGCCGCCGGCGAGCGAAAACAGGATTTCGACCGCGCGCGCAGCGAGATTGCCGGCAAATGTCGCATCGCCGCGCATGCGGCTCTTGCCCTCGATATCCAATATACCGCCCGCTTCAGCCACCGCCATCGCCTCATCGGCACAGGCATAGAGCAGCACTCGTGCCGCGTTCAGCGCGGCGGCGGCCTCGCCGATTTTGATCTGCGTCGTGCCGTAATCGATGACCCGCTGACCGGTAACGCGCCCCGTGCGCGATCGTGTCCGCTCGAGGAAATCGTCGAATGTCGCCCGCGCGTGGCCGTAAGCGGTCGAGGACTGAACAACGGAAAACATGGAGAAGGTGCCGAGGCGATAGAGCGGCCCGGTGTTCACTTTAGCGCCCGGCGATTCTCCGAATTTCGTTTGGTCCACCGTCATCGTACGGTGGGTCGGAATAAACAGGTCCTCGACCGAGACATCGTTGCTGCCGGTCCCCTTGAGACCCATGGTGTGCCAGGTATCGTGGACCGTCAGCAGTTCGCACGGTAGCGCAAACATCAGGGATTCTCGCTTTTCGCTCTGCTCGAAGCCTGAAAGGATGCACCAATCGGCGCTCATGACGCCGCTGGCAAACGGCCAGCGCCCGGTGAGGCGCCAGCCGCCATCTACCGGCACCGCCTTGCCGCAGCCCGGGATCAGCACGCCGCAGACAAACGCGCCGGGCTTGTCGCCCCACATGTCATGCTGCGTTTCCGCCGGAAATTGTCCGATCATGTAATTGTGGATGGTGTATTGCGCCAGAACCCAACCGGTCGAGGCACAGGCCCCGGCAATAGTGCTGATGACATCCACCAGACCACCGAAATGCGCCTCGGCGCCGCCATAGGCCGCCGGTTGCAAGACCCGGTTCAGACCGGCGTCGCGCAGCTCATTGACGGTTTCTTCCGGCAACTGGCGCAGGCGCTCGGTTTCCTCCACGCGGGCGCGAATTCCCGGGACAAGTTCTTGCGCGCGCGCTTTCAATTCTTCGCGCGTTCCGACAACGGTCTCGGCTTTGGCCATGGCATGCGTCTCCGAACTGCAGAATCGAATGTACTGCATGCAGCATAACGGAACAGCGCCCGGCGATCAGGTGGCGTTTGCGGCCTTTTCGTCAAGCGCACGAAGCACCACTTCCGGCGTTACCGGAATCCGCGTGATGCGAACGCCGAGCGCATTGTTGATGGCGTTGACGATGGCCGGAATCGGGCTGTTAGTCACCATCTCGCCGACGCCCTTGGCGCCGAAGGGGCCGTTTCTGGAGGCGATTTCAAGCACCTCGCACTCGACGCTGGGCATGTCGGCCGCACCCGGCATGACATAGCTTTGAAAATCCCCGGGCGCGTGATCGATGGCCGGATAATAGGGCGCGGTGGTCTCTTGTAGCGCATGCCCCATACCCATCCAGGCGCCGCCCACAATCTGCCCCTTGACCAAGGCCGGATTGACCTGCTGACCGACCTCATAGGCGCTCTTGAAGCCCAGTACCTCTACGTTGCCGGTCTCGGTATCGACCTCGACTTCGGCCACGGTGCAGGCGTGGGCCTGGGTCGAATCCGGATCGCTTTCGCCGGTCTCAGGATCCATCGGGCTCGGGGTTTTCAAGAATATGCCGCGTCCGGATATCGTTTTGCCAAGCTCGAAATGCGCGGCGCCGGCGGTCTCAGCGACCGAAATGGCCTTTTCCTCAACGCCTTTGACATGGATATTGCCTTGGCCGTCGGTCTCCAGATCCTCGACGCTGACTTCCAACTTTTCGGCGGCGACTTCCAACATGGCCTGGCGCGCCTCCGCCGCCGCCATGATCACCGCATTGCCGGCCCGGTGCGTGGTGCGGCTAGCGAAAGTGCCGGTGCAATGGGGGCCGGTGTCGGTATCGCCGGTGTCGACGATCACCGTATCCAAGGGCACGCCCAGGGTCTCGGCGGCAATTTGCGCCAAGATTGTTTTCAGGCCCTGGCCGAGGTCGACGCTCGACATGGTGACGACAAAGTTGCCGGACGTGGTGGCGTGAACCAAAGACTGGGTCGGGTCGCCGCCCAAATGCATGCCGGTCGGATAGTTCACGGCGGCAAAGCCGGTTCCGCGTAATTTACTCATTTCAACCTGCCTTTCGGTCGAGGGAAGACATTTTTTGAAACTCTTCCGGCAATTGTTTGCCCGCCAGTTTGGCGGCCGCCAGGATGGTTTCCACCATGCCGGCATCCTCGACTTCCTTCTGATGCGATTTCATATCGCCTTCGCGGTAGGCGTTGATCAACCGTAGCTCCCACGGATCCATACCGATGGTCTCGGCAACCTTGTCCATCTGCACTTCGAGGGCAAAGGAGCCCGCCATGACACCGAAGCCGCGCATGGCGTTGGACGGCGTGCGATTGGTGAACACCACGATTGAATCGATCCACACGTTGGGAATCGTGTAAGGCCCGGGCATGTGGCCGCAATGCTTCATGCCGCCATAGGAACTGAAGCGCAAATAGGCGCCTGAATCCTGATAGGTGGTGATCTTGCGGGCAATGATGCGCCCGTCATTCATAACGCCATCTTTGATCTCGACGCGCCATGCCGATCGGGAAGACGATACCCGCATCTCCTCCTCGCGGGTGTATTTGAACTTGACCGGCCGCCCGGTCCGCATGGCGGCTAGGGTCGTGATCGGCTCGGGCTGAAGATCGACCTTGCCGCCGAAGCCGCCGCCGACCGTACCGCCGATAAACCGCAACTTGCTGGTCGGCACGCCAAGAATGTCCGCCGTCACATCGAGAGAAAATTGCAGCCCCTGCGTGTTGCTGTAGACCGTAATTCGGCCGTCGCCGCCTTCCGGTACCGCGATGCAGCCGTTGGTCTCTAACGGCGCCTGCTCGATGGGCTGGGTTTGATACACGTCTTCGACAATATGATCGGCTTCGGCGAACGCCTTTTCGACATCGCCATAGCGTACTTGCGCCGCGCGGTGATTATCCGGAAAGATGTAGTGATTGTTGGGCCAATGGTCGGTGACAACTGGCGCGCCGTCCTTAAGCGCCTCCATAATGTCGAACACCGCCGGCAGCTCTTCGTAGTCGACCTTCACCTTGGCGGCTGCCGCTTCGGCCTGTTTGGGCGTCTCGGCGATCACCGCCACCACGGATTCGCCTTTCCAGCGCACCTTTTCGAACGCGAGCACGGATTCATCCTCCGGGCCCACGCCCACGCCGGCCAGCCCGTTGTATTTTTTCTTACCGGGCAAATCCTCGTGCGTCAAAACGCAGACAACACCGGCGGATGATTTCGCCTCCGAAGTATCGATATTCAGTATCTTGGCGTGAGGATAGATGCTGCGATGCATTTTCAAATGCAGCATCCTGGGCACGCGGATATCCTCGTAATAGACCGTTTCGCCGGTCACATGTGTGTCGAGGTCGCGCAGCTTCACCGGCTGCCCGACAATTTTCAGATCCTTGATTGCCATCGCTCTGACCTTCCCTTAATCGCCCGATGCGCCGGACATTTCGGCGACAACGCCTTCCACCGCTTTGATGATCGGAAGATAGCCCGTGCAGCGGCAGATGTTTCCGGCCAGGCCTTCGGTAATTTCATCGCGGCTCGGATTTGGGTTGCGGTCCAGAAGCGCCTGGATCGCGACCATCATCCCAGGTGTGCAGAATCCGCACTGCGCCGCATATTTATCGATAAATTGCTGCTGCAAGGCGGCAATGGAATTGCTCTGATTCAATCCCTCCAACGTCGTCACTTCGCTGCCATCAACTTCCTGAACGGGGGTGAGGCAGGAGAGCCGCAATTCGCCATCGATGATCACGGAGCAACTGCCGCAACCGCCTTGGCGGCAGCCTTCCTTGACGGACGTATAATTCAGCGTGTCGCGCAAAATGTCCTGCAAGCTCGTCAAGGCGCCGACGATAAATTCTTCGTTCTGGCCGTTCACCTTGAGGCTGACAATTCTTGAAGCCATTATCCTTCTCCCCCCTTGACCTTAACCGGCGGCGATTTGCTGCAGCGCCCGCGTTAAATAAGTTGCGATCATGCGCCGGCGGTACCACTCCGAAGCCACTGAATCGGTGCCAGGCGAACAGGCGCCGGCGGCTTGGTCCGCCGCCGCCCTGATGCTGGCAACCCCGAGTGCCTCGCCGATAAGCGCCTTTTCGGCGGCGGCGCAACGCGTTGGATGTTTGCCGGCGCCGCCCAAGGCAATACAGGCATTGCCCACTTTGCCGTTGTCGAGGCCGACGCAAGCCGCGACGGCAATCACCGTCGGACTGTTAAAACGCCGCCGGCCGCATTTGAGATAGACCAATTCGCCACCTGGCGCGGCGCAGTCGATACGCGTCAACAGCCCGTCCGCTTGAGCGCCAGAAGCGTAAAAATCCTCGAGCTTCTTAGTGTGCTCACCG
Source organism: Alphaproteobacteria bacterium MarineAlpha10_Bin2 (assembly GCA_002937555.1). Classification (GTDB taxonomy): domain Bacteria; phylum Pseudomonadota; class Alphaproteobacteria; order UBA828; family UBA828; genus PTKB01. The sequence continues at coordinate 9,596 of PTKB01000052.1, forward strand.
TTCACGGTGGAAAATGTCACCGTCGCGTCGAGCGCCAGCAGTACCACCGCCACATCGCCGTACGGCTGACGCGCGAAAATGTTGCCGCCAATGGTCGCCATGTTTTGCACGGCGGGTCCGCCGACACCGCGCGCCGCTTCCTGAAGTGCGGGTATGGGCAAGCTTTCGCGAATCTGGCTCATGGTGACGCCGGAGCCGAGCGACAGGCCACCGCTAAAATGTTCGATCTTATTCATGCCGAGGCCACGCACGCCCATGACATGCTCGGCCTGCGGGGCGCTATAGCGCATGGCGCTGGTGCCGCCCGCGACGATAGCCAAGGACGACCCGTGAGAGGCGATCATACCGGCCGCTTCTTCCAGAGAGCCCGGCTGCAGATACTCAGCCATATTGTTATCTCCCCCTTAAACGATGGAAATATGCGCTCGCAGGTTGGCGCCGGTCCGGCGTTCCTGAATGCGATCCAATTGTTGAAAATCTGCACGCAGTGTAGCGCGGCTGAGAACGCATTTCACCGCATCGAGGCGGCAAAACACGAATAATCAGACCGGTCGGTAAAAAATTTCGGGTTTGTCGGGCGGGCTGAGCCGATCAGCGCAATGCGCGGCGAAATTCGGTCGGTGGGACGCCCTGATGGCTGCGGAAAAATCTGGTAAAATGGCTTTGCGCATTGAAGCCGAGTTCTTCGGATATCTCGGCGATGCTGTCTCTGCTTTCGGAAAGTTGGTTTACCGCCTTGTTCATGCGCAACACGTTGGCATAGAGGTTGGGCGTTAAATTAGTGCATTGCCGAAAGAGCGCGAAAAAGTGTGGGCGCGACAAGCCCGAATGCTTCGCCACCGCCATCACATCGAGCGGCTCGGCGGAATGTTCGCCCATATAGGCCATCGCCTTGCGGATGCGAAAATCACTCGCCGGATGGCCGATTGCGCCATGCTCCAAAATCCTCCGGTCGGCGAATTCCCTGACCATTCCCGCAACCAGTTCGAAAGTCAGATGCTCTAATTCGGCAGTCTCGATGGTGCCTGACCAACCGAGCATGTAGGCCAGTGAATTGGCCATCTTACGGGTTTTTTTGCTCATCTCGGCGCCCGGAGACGAAAACAGCGCCGGATGCGCCATGCCATGAAGTTTTTTATCGACCGCTTCCAGCCAGGCCGGTTCGATATAGAGCGACAAGTGAATTGCCGAGGCGGAATCAGCGCGATGCAGATATTGGTGAGGTTCCCAGGAACTGAAAAGAATGGCGTTCCGTTCGTCCAGAGGAAGCTCGTGCCCGCCCGCCCGAAAGGCGGAATCCATTCCTCCGCACTTGAAGATCAACTGGCACTGAGAATGGGCATGGACCACAAGCGGTTGATCCATATCCAACAGCGCCAAGCGGCCGAAATCTCCCTGAACAATTCGCACGGCCCGAGTCATCTCAAAAGCTCACCCGTTTTTATTGTGGTTGATTCGGCCTGCCATTGGCCTTAGCGGCAAAAAAACCGTTTTGCCGCAAAAAGTCAATATGGGCACGGCCCCTATCCGTCATTCCGCCCTCGACCGCGCGGCCCGGTTGGCGCAAAATAGGGCCGAATATTTGTGAGAGGCAGACATGTCGAAATCCGTGCGCGTTACCATTCCCTTCGAATCCCTGGATCCGTTGACCATCGGGTCTTGTGACGATCCGAGCATGGTCTATCGGGAGCAGATCGAGATCGACATTCCCAAGGATAACTTGGTCGCCGTGATCGAGCCGAACGAGCCTGCCTCGCTGCCCAGCGTCACGGAAGCGGCGGCCCAGGCATTGGAGAACCCTCAATCCGGCCCGCGCTTTTCCGAGATGATCAGGCCCGACAAAAGTTTGGCGATTATTATCGACAACCAGTTTCGCCCGACGCCTGCTTCCAAGATTCTTCCGGCGATTCTCGATGCGGTGGAAAAGCACGGCGTCAAGGATGCCCGCGTAGTCTGCGCCAACGGCAAGGTCTTTACCATGTCGGAAGCCGATACCGAGAAAAAGCTCGGCAAGGAAAACTTGGCGCGCATGGAGCGCCTCGGCATTCCATTCTTCCAGAACGAGCCGCGCGAGGAAGACATGTACAGCTTCATCGGCGTGTCGTCGCGCGGAACGCCCGTGTGGCTACATAACGAAGTGGCGAAATCGGACGTCAAGCTTTCGGTCGGTCAGACCCAATCCAATCACTGGGGCGCGGGCGGCGGCGGCAAGCTGATTCTCCCGGGCGTGGTGTCGGATGAGACCATCGAATCGAACCACTGCGCCTTCGTGATGTCGCCCGATACCCATTACGGCTCATACGCCGGGCCGATGCGTGCCGATATCGATGAAGTGGCGACGATGTGCGAGCTGACGGCGACGCTGAACAGCGTGATCAATACACGGGGCGGCGTTTCGTTCATGAATTTCGGTCGCCATCCGGATGCACATCTGGAATCGCTCCGTAAGTTCAACGACATCTACGCCTATGAACGGCCGACTGTCGGCCTC
>PTKB01000053.1 GCA_002937555.1 Alphaproteobacteria bacterium MarineAlpha10_Bin2
GGAGCGGGTTTCTAGCAAATAATTGATTTTAATCTGAAAATTGGGGCGAGTGAGGGGACTTGAACCCCCGACCCCCTGAACCACAATCAGGTGCTCTAACCAACTGAGCTACACCCGCCACAGGGGCTCTTTCGAGCGCACTTTGAATAGTCGATGGGCTGCTGAGCGTCAAGCGGGGCCTGCCTGGATGGCGCCGTCATGTGCGCTGCGCTAGGAACTCTCGGATTCGTGTCATCGCTTCGAGGATTTGTTCGCTGCTGGCGGCGTAGGAAAAGCGCAAATACCCCTCGCCATATTCGCCGAAACTGGTGCCGGCGACGGTGGCGACCCCGGCTACTTCGAGGAGACCGTCCTGTAATTCCCGGGCGCCGATGCCGGTGCCTTCGATGTTCGGCATGGCGTAGAACGCGCCCTGCGGTTCGACGCAGCGGAAGCCCTCGATTTGGTTGAGCCCGCGAACGATGATCTTGCGCCGCTCATCGAAGGCGAGGCGCATGGTCGCGACCGATTCTTGCGGGCCCGTCAGCGCCTCGATCGCGGCCATCTGGGTCGGCGCATTGACGCAGGAATTGCTGTTGACCGCAAGGCGGGTCGCCTGCTCAGCCAACTCGCCCGGCCACACGCCGTAACCGATGCGCCATCCCGTCATGGCGTAGGTCTTGGACCAACCGTCCAACAGGATCACGCGCTCGCGGATCGAGGGATAGGCGAGCAGGCTGACATGCTCCTGGCCGTCATATAGGAGGCGCGAATAGATCTCATCACTCATGATCGCGACATCCGGATGCGCCGCCAATCCTTCGACCAGGCGGTCGAACTCAGCTTTTGGCGTCACGCCGCCGGTTGGGTTGGCCGGGCTGTTAAGCATGATCAGACGGGTCCGGGGCGTGATCTTCGACAGCACTTCTTCGGCGCTGAAAGAGAATCCTGTTTCCTCGTAAAGTGGGATCGGCACGGCGGTGGCGCCGGAAAATTCGATCGCCGACTGATAAATCGGAAAGCCCGGATTGGGATAGAGTATCTCCGCACCTTCCTCGCCGAACATAAGAGCGGCGAAAAACATGGTGACTTTGCCGCCCGGCACCACGACGACGCTGGCCGGGTCGATCTCCACGCCCCGGTGCTCGGCGATATCGGCCGCCACGGCTTCGCGTAAGGGCTGGATGCCATTGGCCGGGGTGTAGCCGTGATGGCCGTCGGCGAGCGCCTTGCGCCCCGCTTCGACGATGTTTTCCGGCGTTTGAAAATCCGGTTGGCCGATGCCGAGATTGATGATCGAGCGCCCCTCTGCCTCGAGCGCCTTGGCGCGCGCCAGCACTTCGAACGCTGTCTCGGTGCCGAGTTGCGCCATCCGTCCCGCAAGTCTCATAAGTGCCGTCCCAATTGGTCGAGAAAACGGCCCGCACTATGCCAGCTAACGCCAGCCACTTATAGACTTGACCGATCAGCGCTTGACGCATCCACTTGGCGATGCAAACGGTAGCGTCACAACCTTGCCTTTTTATTGGGTACAGCGCGCAAATTATCTGCACGATTTGGATGGAATCGATCCTTCCTTCTTATAACACACTGTAAATAAATGATTATTTAATAGCCACCGTTTGGCACGCGGCATGCAATGCAGTGAGATGTGTGACCCGCACTTTTGCGGCAAAGACTCAAGCCAGAAAGGCCCGGCATGAAAAAAATTGAAGCCATTATCAAGCCGTTCAAGCTCGATGAGGTGAAGGATGCGTTGCACGAAATCGGACTGCAAGGTATCACCGTCACCGAAGCCAAGGGGTTTGGCCGCCAGCGCGGCCACACCGAACTCTACCGCGGCGCCGAGTATGTTGTGGATTTCCTGCCCAAGGTGAAGATCGAAATAATTCTCGAGGATTCTCAGGTCGAGCGCGCCGTCGAGGCAATCCAACAGGCGGCGCAGACAGGCCGCATCGGCGACGGCAAGATTTTTATCACGTCGGTCGAGGATGTCATCCGAATACGTACCGGCGAACGCGGCCCCGAGGCTATTTAGCTCATCCGCTCTTTGCGGCCGGACCAACCAGGCAGAGGATATATTTCATGAGCGATGCTCAGACAGTTCTTAAAACCATCCAGGAACACGATATTCAGTTTGTCGATTTTCGCTTCAGCGATCCGCGCGGCAAATGGCATCATACGGCGCAAGCGGTCCGTACCATCGACGAAGCAATTTTCAGCGACGGCATCATGTTCGACGGCTCGTCCATCGCTGGCTGGAAGGAAATTCATGAATCGGACATGATTCTCATGCCCGATGCCGGCTCGGCGGTGATCGATCCGTTTACCGCGCAGCCGACATTGATCGTCACTTGTGACGTCATCGAACCCTCGACCGGCCAGCCTTACGGCCGCTGTCCGCGCGGCGCGGCGCGGCGCGCCGAAGCCTATCTGTCCTATTCCGGCATCGGTGACACCGCCTATTTCGGACCGGAGGCCGAGTTCTTCGTGTTCGACGATGTGCGCTTCGAGACGTCGATGCACCAGATGTACTACCTGCTCGATCAGGAAGAGGGACCGTACAATTCCGGGCGCGAATATGAAGGCGGCAACAGCGGCCATCGGCCGGGACCCAAGGGCGGCTATTTTCCGGTGCCGCCGGTCGATTCCATGACCGACATGCGGGCCGAGATGCTGACTCATATGGCGAGCATGGGGATCAAGGTGGAGAAACACCATCACGAGGTGGCGCCGAGCCAGAACGAGCTCGGGTTCGAATTCGACACCATGCTGCGCACCGCCGACTGCATGCAGATCTATAAATACGTCGTGCATCAAACGGCGCATTCATACGGCAAGACGGCGACTTTCATGCCGAAGCCGGTGGTCGACGACAATGGCTCCGGCATGCATGTGCATCAGTCGATCTGGAAGGACGGCAAGCCGCTCTTCGCCGGCACCGGCTATGCCGATCTCTCCGAGAGCGCGCTTTATTATATCGGCGGCATCATTAAGCATGCCCGTGCGCTGAACGCCTTCACCAACGCTTCGACCAACAGTTACAAGCGCTTGGTGCCGGGCTTCGAGGCGCCGGTCCTGCTCGCCTATTCGTCGCGCAACCGATCGGCCTCTTGCCGGATTCCTTACGCGGCATCGCCGAACGGAAAACGCGTCGAAGTGCGCTTCCCCGATCCCACCGCAAATCCCTATCTCGCTTTTGCCGCCATGCTAATGGCGGGGGTGGACGGCATCGAGAACAAGATTCACCCCGGCGACGCGATGGACAAGAATCTCTACGACCTTCCGCCCGAGGAACTCAAGGATGTGGCTACGGTTTGCCGCAGCTTGCGTCAGGCGCTGGAGGCGCTCGACGGCGACCGCGCGTTTCTCAAGAAAGGCGAAGTGTTCTCGGACGATCTAATCGATGGCTATATCGAGCTCAAATCCGAAGAGGTTCAGGCCTTCGAAATGACGCCGCATCCGATCGAATACAAGATGTATTATAGCGTTTGAACGGGGCCGCCGAGCGGCGATGCGTGCCGTGCTTTCGGCGCCCGCCCAAACAGGCGGCGCGCCGAGGAGCCTGATTCGACGATGGTCACCCAGGCAAGGCCGATCATCACGGCGCCATAGGCCGCCACGGTCATCGGCACCAGAACGGCGCTGCGGGCAAAGCTTCTCACGACCATAATCATAGCTCGATTGTCGCCCAACGCGTTTAATGGAGGCTTAATTTTGCCTCACGAATTCGTGCGCGATTGAAGTCGAAGAAAACCTACGGCGCCAATCAGCCGACGGTAAAACTTTCGCCGCAGCCGCAGGTCGATGTGACATTGGGATTGTTGAAGACGAAGCCCGCCGACAGTTTCTCTTCTTTGTAGTCTAGCTCGGTGCCGATCAGAAACATGATTGCCGCCGGGTCGATCATGACTTTCACGTCGTCCGACTCGATAACCTCATCATGAGCACTAATTTCGGTGGCGAAATCCATGCTGTAGGTCATGCCGGAACAGCCGGCATTGCGCACGCCGATCCGCACGCCGATCGCCGGCGGCTCCTCATCGCGCAGTTGCATGATGTGGCGGACCCGCGATTTGGCGGATTCCGTTAGCGTTAAGATATCATTCGCCACCTATTTATCTCCCATTCCCGGCATATAGTATCATATAAAACCAAGTTCAAGCTGCGCCGCTTCGGACATCAGATCCGGCGTCCATGTCGGGTCCCAGACGATCTCAACTTCGACATCGCCGACGCCTTCGACGAAACTTTGCACCGCATGCTTTACCATGCCGGGCATTTGCTCGGCGACCGGGCAGCCCGGCGATGTCAGCGTCATGCGGATCGACACATCTTTCGCTTCCGACACCTCGACGCCGTAGACCAGGCCCAACTCGTATATGTCGACCGGTATTTCCGGGTCATAGACTTTCCTGAGCGCTGCGGTGACCTGCTCTTCAATCGTTCCGGCGTTGGCGATGGATTCCAATTCCGCCGCGTCGGCTTGCGGCTTTTCCATGACCAATGGCACCGGCGAGTAGACGCCGGGACCGCCCCCAGAAGGCGTATGCGCATCTTCTTGGCCTTCGGGAGACCACGCCTCGTAGCTGCTCGGTGCCGCCGCCTCCGCGTCCGCCGCCGGGGAAACAGCCTCGGTTTCAGGTGCTTCCTTATTTTTGCGTTTGAACAATCCCATCATTCCGTACTCACCCCTTCGCCACCGCCCTGCAATGCGGATTTCATCGTGTGCCATGCGAGGGTAGCGCATTTGACCCGCATGGGAAATTCGCGCACGCCCGAAAGCACCATGAGTTTTTCGAATTCCTCGCCGTCGAAGCCGCCTTCGCAGGCAGCCTCGTCTTCCGTCACCAAATGGTGGAAGCGCTCGAACATGACGCGCACTTCGTCCAGACTCTTGCCCTGAAGAATATCAGTCATCATGGAGGCGGAAGCGATGGAAATGGCGCAACCGCGGCCCTCAAAACCGGCCTCTTCGACGATGCCGTCGTTCAGGCGTAAATAGATCGTGACCGTGTCGCCGCAGAGTGGGTTATGGCCGCTCGATTCGCAATTCACATGTTCCGGCTTACCGAAATTACGCGGCGACTTGCCGTGGTCGAGAATGACCTCCTGATAGAGTTCGCGCAGCGCCGACATCAGTCGAATATCTCCCTGACAGCGCCCAATGCCTGAACCAACGCATCGATGTCCGACTTGTCGGTATAGAGCCCGAACGAGGCGCGCACCGTGCCGGTAATTCCGAAATGATCCATCAGCGGTTGGGCGCAATGATGACCGACCCGGACGGCGATGCCTTCGCGATCGAGGATGGTGCCGATGTCATGCGCGTGCACGCCGTCCAGTTCGAACGAAACGATCCCCGCCTTGTCGTCGGCGGTGCCGATGAGACGGAGAGAATTAATTTCCTGCAGGCGCTGGGTGGCGTATTCGAGCAATTCGCTCTCATGCGCGGCGATTGCGTCCATGCCAATGGCGGAGACGTAATCGATCGCCGCAGACAGGCCATAGGCGCCGGCGATATGCGGGGTGCCGGCCTCAAAACGGCTGGGAATATCGGCGAACTCGGTCTTCTCGAACGTGACGCGCCGGATCATGTCGCCGCCGCCTTGATATGGCGGCATGGCGGAAAGAAGATCCGCTTTGCCATAGAGCACGCCGATGCCGCTTGGTCCGTATAGCTTGTGTCCTGAGAACGCGAAGAAATCTACGTCCAGTGCTTGCACGTCCACCGGCCCGTGCACAACGGATTGCGCGCCGTCGAGCAACACCAGGGCGCCTTCGGCATGGGCCATGCGGATAATTTCGTCGACCGGCGTGATCGTGCCGAGGGCATTCGAGGTATGGGTGACGGCGACCAGGCGGGTGCGCGGGCTTAACAGTTTTTCAAATTCCTCGAGCAGGAAATTGCCTTGCGCGTCGATCGGCGCCACCTTGATGTCGATGCCGATGCGTTGACGCAGAAGCTGCCACGGCACGATGTTGGCGTGGTGCTCCAACTGCGAGAGGATAATTTCGTCGCCAGCATTGAGCGCGGCGGCGCCATGGCTCGTCGCCACCAGATTGATCGCTTCGGTCGTGCTCTTGGTAAAGACGATTTCACGTTCGGACGCGGCATTTAAAAAGCGCTGAACTTTAACGCGCGCGCCCTCATAGGCCTCAGTCGCGCGCACGCTCAGCCAATATACACCGCGGTGGATATTGGCGTACTCGCGCGTGTAGCAATGGTTCACCGCATCGATCACGGATTGCGGTTTTTGCGCGCTCGCGGCGCTGTCGAGAAATACCAGCGGCTTGTCATAAACGCGTTTGCCAAGTATCGGAAAATCCGCGCGCCGGCGGGCGACATCGAAGGCGGTGTTTTCAGCAACGGCGGCAACGGATTGCATCAAGCCTCTCCCACGGACAGGTGTTGCGCAAGCCAGCGGGATACGGCGCCCTGCAGCCACTCCCGCGCCGCTTGGTCGGCCACCGATTGCAAATGTTCGTCCATGAACGCGGCGATCAACAGGCTGCGCGCCGAAGCTTCATCGATGCCGCGCGCGCGCAAATAAAACATTTGCTCGCCGTCCAGCTCACCGACCGTGGCGCCATGGCTGCACTTCACATCGTCGGCATATATTTCCAGTTCCGGCTTGGCGTCCATGATGGCGTTGGGCGACAACAACAGAGCCCGGCTGAGTTGATTGCCGTCGCTCTTTTGGGCACCGCGATGGACCACGGTCTTGCCCTGGAACACACCGTGCGCGCGTTCGTCCAAAACACCCTTGTAGGTTTGGCGGCTGGTGCCATCGGGCGCCGCGTGATCAACCCGAAGCCGGTTGTCGACGTGCTGTTCGCCCGCCAGCAAGAAGCCGCCGCCCAACTCGCAAGACGCGCCTGCGCCCTCCAGCACAACTTTGATTTCGTTGCGCGCGTACCGGCCGCCGGTGGCGACCACGAAATTTTCGTATGCCGCACCCGCCGCAATCCGCGTCTTGGTCAGCGCGGTTTGCCAGGCACGCCTGCTTTCTTCCTGCAGTTTGTAGTGGCGCATCTGGGCAGTCTCGCCAAGGCTTATGGCGGTTACAGGATTGGACCAATATTCAAGCTCGCCAAGCGCCGTATGCTGCTCTCCAAGCGCAAGTGTACTGCCCGCCCCGGCGGCAATGGAAATGCGCGGGTGATAAGCCACAGCGCCAACATCGGGTGCTGCAACAAATAACAGTTCGAGCGCCAATTCCGTATCCGGCTCGAGGATGATGAGGCAGCCATCCGCCATGAAGGCCGCGTTGAGCGCGGCCAGAGCATGGCCGTTCAATGCCGGCACCGCTTCCAGCTGAGATTTCAGCAAATCACCCTCATCGGCCATCGCATCGGCGAGGCCGAGCACGCGGACGCCAGCGGGAAGTTCTTCGAGCGCGGAAAGCGGGCCATCCAGCATGCCATTGATGAACACCAGCCGCCCTGCGGCACTCTCTTTGGGGAAACGCTCCGCCACTTCGGCGCGCGCGGCTTCGGCGGCCTTCCTATCCGGTGCGGTAAAGTCGGTTTTCGCTAACGGCGTAAGGTTCGAATATTTCCAGTCCTCGACCCTTTGGCTCGGCAGGCCAAGCTCTGAAAAGCGCGCGATCGCCGCGTCGCGTTCGGATGTTACCCACGAAAGATCATGGCCCGGCAATTCTTCCCGAGCCGCAGCGAACTGTGCCGCGTAGGGCAGTTCAATCGAGCGGCTTGGCCGGGCAGCCTGTGGTGATACGGCGCCCACTTTACGCCGCCGCCTCGGCATTGCCGGTAAACCCGCTATAGCCCTTTTCTTCAAGCTCCAGCGCCAACTCCTTGCCGCCGGAGCGGACCACCCGTCCGTCGGCCAGGACATGAACGTAATCGGGCACGACGTATTCCAATAGGCGCTGATAATGGGTGATGACGATCATCGCGCGTTCGGGCGAGCGCAGTGCGTTAATGCCATCCGCCGCGACCTTGAGCGCATCGATATCGAGGCCGGAATCGGTCTCGTCCAGAACGGCGAGATAGGGCTCCAACAAGGCCATCTGCAAAATCTCGTTGCGCTTTTTCTCACCTCCGGAGAAACCCACATTCAATGTTCGCCGCATCATCTCCTCGCTGATGCCGAGCGCATCGCGCTTCTCGCGCATGACTTTGAGAAACTCCATGGCGTCATATTCTTTTTCTCCGCGATGCTTGCGGATCGCGTTGACCGCCGTCTTGAGAAATGTTGCGCTGCCGACACCGGGAATCTCAACCGGATATTGAAACGCCAAGAAGAGGCCCTCGCGCGCCCGCATTTCCGGCTCAAGCGCGAACAAATCCTGACCGCGATAGAGCACGCTGCCGGCGGTGATGTCGTAGCCCTCCCGTCCGGCGAGCACATAGGAAAGGGTGCTCTTGCCCGAGCCGTTCGGGCCCATGATGGCGTGCACCTCGCCGGCCGCGACGGAGAGGCTGAAGTCCTTGAGAATTTCTTTGCCTGCAACCGAAACGGAGAGGCCTTTAATTTCCAGCATCTATTCTTTCCTAAACCGCGCCGGCTTTTAGCCGACGCTCCCTTCCAGGCTGATGGCGACAAGCTTTTGCGCCTCGACGGCGAATTCCATCGGGAGTTCCTGCAACACTTCGCGGCAGAAACCGTTGACGATCAGCGCCACTGCTTCTTCTTCGGCGATGCCGCGTTGGCGGCAGTAGAACAACTGGTCTTCGCTGATTTTCGACGTCGTCGCCTCATGCTCGAGTTGCGCCGAGGCGTTGCGCGATTCTATGTAAGGCACGGTGTGGGCACCGCACTGCTCGCCAATCAGCAGTGAATCGCACTGGGTGTGGTTGCGCGCATTGTCGGCCTTGCCCTGAACCCGCACCAATCCGCGATATGTTTGATTGGCGCGGCCGGCCGACACGCCTTTGGAAACGATACGGCTTTTAGTGTTCTTGCCGACATGGATCATTTTGGTGCCGGTATCCGCCTGCTGACAGTTGTTGGTAATGGCAATGGAATAAAACTCGCCGGACGATCCGTCGCCCAACAGCAGGCAGCTGGGATATTTCCAGGTGATGGCGGAGCCGGTCTCGACCTGGGTCCAGGAGATCTTGGAATTGCGCCCGCGGCAGGCGCCGCGCTTGGTGACGAAATTGAAAATTCCGCCCTTGCCGTTTTCGTCGCCCGGATACCAGTTCTGCACGGTCGAATATTTTATTTCCGCGTCATCGAAGGCGACCAATTCGACGACGGCGGCATGCAACTGGTTTTCGTCGCGCATCGGCGCCGTGCAGCCTTCGAGATAGCTCACATAGGAGCCCTCGTCGGCAATAATCAGCGTTCTTTCAAATTGACCTGTATTGGCGGCGTTGATGCGGAAATAAGTGCTCAGCTCCATTGGGCAGCGCACGCCCTTGGGGATATAGACGAAGGAGCCGTCGGTGAAGACGGCGGAATTGAGGGTGGCGAAATAATTGTCGGCATAGGGCACGACGGAGCCAAGATATTTTTGAACGAGCTCCGGATGCTCCGCCACGGCTTCCGACAGCGAGCAGAAGATTACACCCAGTTCGGCCAATTTGGACTTGAACGTCGTTGCCACCGAGACGCTATCGAACACGGCATCAACGGCGACGCCCGACAACATCTCCTGTTCCTGCAACGGGATGCCGAGTTTCTCGTAGGTCTTGAGCAGCTCGGGGTCTATTTCGTCGAGGCTTTTGGGCCGATCCTCATCGCGCAGCGGCGCGGAATAATAGCTCGACGCCTGATAATCGATTTCAGGATAGTCGAGATGCGCCCAGCTGGGCGTATCCTCAGCGGTTTCCATCCAGCGGTGATAGGCGCGAAGACGCCAGTCCAGCAGCCACTCGGGCTCGCCCTTCTTGGCCGATATGAAGCGAACGATTTCTTCGTTCAATCCGGGCGGCGCGGAATCGGCCTCGATGTCGGTCACGAAGCCGTATTTATAGCGCTGTTCCGAGAGTGCCTCGACGGTCCGCGCGGTTTCTGTGTTGGTTGCCATAAGTTCTGTGCCTAACTCATCAAGTTTGGTCGTTCAGAGACGGTACGGGTGCGTTCGTGTCTTTGTTCCAGCTCGCCCTGTCATCGCCTGGAAACGACCCGGCAATATCCGCCAATGTCACTTCTTCAAGGGCGACGCGAATGGCATCGCTTACCTTTTGCCAGGGCCCGCGCACGGCGCAAAATCCCTCCAAGTCGCATACACCGCTGGAGTCATCCTGCAAGCAATCGGCGAGCGCGATCGGCCCATCCACGGCGACGACCAGATCGGCGACTGAAATGGCCTCAGGCGAACGCGCCAGACCATATCCCCCTGCAACGCCGCGCCGGGATACGAGGACGCCGCTCTTCACCAGCAATTTCAATAGCTTACTCGCGCTCGGCAGAGGTACGCCCGTGCGCTCTGCAATGCTCGCCGCACTAAACAAAGCGTCTGGCTCACGCGCCATAAAACTCAGCGCAACCACGCCGTAATCCGCCATTCTGCTGATACGAATCATAACCAAATCTTATATAGGACTGATTTCGTCCTCTTTAAACAGACGAAATGGTGTCCTGTCAATTACTGGCTTGGTCAACAAGCGAAAATTGCTATCCGCCAACCTGACGGAGCGCCGGTCCGACCGGCATATTGCCGCATTCGAGGTCGAGAGGTTCGTGGCCCTCGATTTCGAATTTGCCGTCCTCTTCCTGGCCGGTTTCGCGCCATTCTCCCCAAGTACGGTAGCGCTGGCGATCTTCTTTCTCTTCGTCCCATGCCCAATGCTCTTCGTTGCCGCCAAGCGCCTTATAGCTATTACCGTTGAAATGATTGCCGCTGGAAAACAGCGCCTCATTGTCATAATCGCCGGCGGCTCCGCTAATACCGTTCTTTCCGCCATAGACGATCAAATTGCCGTGCACTCGGTTGCCGCTGGTTCGGAAGGCGCCGTGCAGGCCATCACCACGATCCTGCTGCAAAAGCACAATACCGTCGCCATAGCCGGGCGCGACCTCTACATGATTGCCATAGACCTCTACATTCTGCGAGGTACTGATCAGGATTTGTGCGCCGAACAGCCACGAGTCATGTCCGTGCCCATTGGCGAATACTTTGTTGTCGCGGATAACTGCGTCGTAACTGATTTCGTGATGAATGCCTTCGCTCGAATTGGCGAACACGCGATTGCCTTCATAGAGCGAATGAATATTGCTGATATCGGTCCACAAGCCGGAACCGATATTGTTGTGCACGCAATTTCCGCGTACGACGAGATTGGTGGTCTTCACCAATTTCGCGCCGCCCGCCTCCCAGCTTGAAGAAAAGCCGGCGTAATTGTTATGCGACAGAATATTGCCTTCGATTTGAATGTTGTCGCCTTTACCCACCAGGCCGTTTTGCCCATTGCTATGGATATGGTTGTCGATGATGCGCATCGCCGTTCCAGTGCGGATACCGGCGCCGTGGTTGAAGCGGATTTCGTTGTGACGAACCGTCCAAGCCACACTGTCCGCGCCTTGAATGGCGCCGGATTGAGCGGGCGAAGCATATTTCTCGATGATAAGCCCTGAAATGATGACGTTCCGTGCCGTGCCGTGGAAGGCGCGCCGCAACAGGCTTATTTCCACAAGCCGTCCACGCGGATTGTCGGCCATCAACACCAAGTTTTTGTCATAATCGAAATACCAAGTGCCGAGTTCGATCTCGCTGCGCTCGGCTTCTCGGCGGAGCGGCCTGGAGTTCAGAAATAAATCCTCCAAATACGTGCAGATTTCCGGCCGCTCGTCATTCTGATCTTTCGCGCATTTCCCGGTTGGTGCCGCCGACGCCTTCGGCGCCGCTGCCCACCAACGCCCTTTTCGCCGCACGATAAAGA
>PTKB01000054.1 GCA_002937555.1 Alphaproteobacteria bacterium MarineAlpha10_Bin2
GCCCCCGATTTGAACCTACAGGTCGATCGGCACAGTCAGTGATTCTCGTTGTTTGCGCCCCCCCGCCACCAATCCCTGACCATCTCTCTGGTTGCCGCGAGCCTTTCCGTATATAGAAGAACCTCGTTTAACTTGGCTCGCGCAGGCGCGCTTTTTGCCGCCCGCCGGGTGGCCGGCGCATGCGAGAAACCGAAATCCAAGAAAAGTACATCGGGCAAGCGTTGGAGCGTGTCGAAGATGCTGCGCTCCTCACCGGGCAGGGCCGCTTTCTGGACGATCTCCCGACGGCGCCCGGCACCGCGCATGCCGCCATTTTACGTTCACCCCATGCACATGCGGAAATAATCGCCATAGAAGTATCGCGCGCCGAGGCATTGGCCGGTGTCCATGCAGTGGTATGCGGAGCGGACGCCAAGCGATGGTCCGAGCCATTTCTCGTCGGTGTCAAACAACCGATGGCGCATTGGTGCATTGCCACCGACAGGGTGCGCTATGTGGGAGAACCGGTGGCGATCGTGGCGGCGGAAAGCCGCTATATCGCCGAAGACGCCGTGGCGCTGATTGAAGTCGAGTACCGCATCTTGCCGGCCGTGGTCGAGGTGACGGTGGCGATGACGCCGGACGCACCCGTGTTGCACCCCGAGGTTGGCAGCAACCTCGTCAACGAGCGTAAATTTAATTACGGCGATCCGCAGGCAGTTTTTGCCGAGGCCAGCCATGTTGTGCGCGCGTCGCTGCGCTATCCGCGCAATTCCTGCACGCCGATGGAATGCTTCGCCTTGGTTGCCGAATATTTGGCGGCGGAGCAAAGCTACGATGTCCTAGCCAACTTCCAGGGACCCTACGCTCTGCATCCGGTCATGGCGCGCGCTCTCAAAGTCGCCGGCAGCCGCCTGAGGCTGCGCACGCCGGCGGATTCGGGCGGCAGCTTCGGCGTTAAGCAGGCGATATTTCCCTACATCGTCGCCATGTCGTTGGCCGCGCGCAAAGCCGCCCGTCCGGTCAAATGGGTGGAAGACAGGCTGGAGCATTTGCTGGCCGCCAGTTCCGCCACCGGCCGCATCAGCAATATCGCCGCCGCGGTGGCATCGGACGGCAAAATCGAGGCTCTCGAGTTGGAGCAGATCGAAGATTGCGGCGCCTATTTGCGCGCGCCAGAACCGGCTTCGCTCTACCGCATGCACGGAGTGCTGACCGGCGCCTATGATATCCCGCATCTTGCCGTGACCAACCGCATCGTGTTGACCAACCGGACGCCGAGCGGTCTCAACCGAGGCTTTGGCGGGCCGCAAGTTTATTTCGCGCTTGAGCGCTTGATGCAGCGCATCGCCGTCGAGCTGAGTCTCGACCCGCTCGAAGTCATCCGCCGCAATCTGGTGCCGGCGGCGAACTTCCCCTTTCGCGCGGCGGCGGGCGCGATATTGGATTCGGGCGATTATGAGGCTTGTGTAGGCCAGGCGGTTGACGAAGGCGGGTTGGCCGAGCTGCGGACCCGGCGCGACGAAGCGCGGGCTGAGGGTCGCCATTACGGCATCGGTTTCGCCGCCGCCATCGAGCCCAGCATTTCCAATATGGGCTACATCACCACCGTGATGACACCGGAGGCGCGCCGCAAAGCGGGGCCGAAGGACGGCGCCGTTTCCACGGCTTCGATCGCCGTCGACCCGCTCGGCGCGGTGATCGTGACCGCCGATTCCATACCGCAGGGGCAGGGCCACCGCACGGTTCTCGCCCAAGTCGCCGCCGATGCGCTCGGACTCAGGCCCGATCAAATCACGGTAAATCTGGAACATGACACGCAAAAAGACGGATGGTCGATCGCCGCCGGAAATTATTCCAGCCGCTTTGGCGGTGCGGTGGCCGGCACCGTTCATCTCGCGGCTACGCGCATTAGTGAACGCCTTTCGGAAATTGCCGCGCGTCAGCTTAACGTCTCCGCGGAGGATATTATTCTTTCCGGCGGACGCCTGTACGCGCGGGGTAATCCCGACAACAGCCTTTCCTTCGGGCGTGTCGCCGGCGCAGGACACTGGACGCCATCGAGCCTGCCGGAGGAGATGCCGCCGGGGATGCGCGAGACAGCGAGCTGGTCGCCGGATCAACTCACAGCGCCGGGCGAGGACGACCGCATCAACGGCTCAGCCGCCTACGGCTTCGTCTTCGATTTCTGCGGTGTCGAAGTGGATGAAGCGACCGGCCGTGTCCGTATCGACAAATATGTCACCATGCATGATGCCGGTCGCCGCCTAAATCCGGCCCTGGTGGACGGTCAAATTCGCGGCGCCTTCGCCCATGCCGTCGGCGCCGCGCTCTATGAGGAGCTTGCCTATGGCGAAGACGGTAGCTTTCTCACCGGCACATTCGCCGATTACCTCGTGCCGACCGCGTGCGAGATACCAGAGCCCCTGATTCTGCACCGCGACAGCGATACCGACGCCACCCCGCTCGGCGCCAAGGGTGTGGGCGAGGGCAATTGCATGAGCACGCCGGTCTGCCTGGCCAATGCCGTGGTGGACGCGCTTGCGCTGGATGATGTCGCCTTGCCTATGACGCCGGCCCGCTTGGCGGCGCATCTACATGGCGCCGAGCGCCCGCCGGCGGAACCTCGCCCGGAAGCTCCTACAGATAACACGGCAAGCAAGGGGCGGGGACTTAGAGGATCCGGCGCCAACCTCGTGCCGGCACCGCCGGATCAGGTGTGGAAGATGCTGCTCGACCCGGACACGCTGGCGGCGATCCTCCCGGGCTGCGAAAGCATGGAGCGCGTTGGCGAAAACACCTACCGCGCCAAAGCTGTGATCCGCATCGGCCCGATACGCGGCCGCTTTCGCGCCGACATCGAATTCTCCGAGCTTGATCCGCCGCACGGTCTCACGCTTTCCGGTTCCGCTGCGGGCCCGCTCGGCTCGGGCGCATGGAGCGGGCGGGTGCAACTCACGGCAGAAGGCAATGGCACGCGGGTGTCTTACGAATATTCCGCCGAAATAGGCGGCAAAGTTGCCTCGGTGGGCGGGCGCATGATTGACGGCGCCGCGCGTATATTGATCTCCGAGTTCTTCAAGCGTCTTGCCAATTTGTCCGGCGGCGAGCCAAGCGAAAGAGCATCGCTGTGGCGGAAATTGGCGCAGCTGTTGGGGATCTCGCAATGAAACCAGCGCCGTTCGATTTTGTCTCTCCGGATAGCCTCGAAGAGGCGCTCGCCGTTCTAGCCGAGACGGGCGAGGACGCGCGCATTCTGGCTGGCGGGCAAACCTTGACCCCGATGCTCAATATGCGTCTCGTGGAACCTGCCGTGCTGATCGATATTTCACGCCTGCAAACGCTCGATTATGTCAGGCGCGAAAACGGCCATATCGAACTGGGCGCGGCGGCAACCCAAGCCGCTCTGGAAGCTTGGCCGGATTTGCCGGCATGCGCGCCGTTGCTGGCCCAAGCGTTGCCCCATGTCGGGCATTTTCAAACGCGCAATAGGGGCACGGTATGCGGCTCGCTGGCGTTTGCTGACCCGAGCGCCGAGCTGCCTTTGTGTTTGGCGCTGCTAGAAGGCGAAGTGGTGCTGCAATCGTCGGCCCGCCGTCGCGTGGTGAAGGCGGCGGATTTTCAATTGGGCATGCTGTCGACGGCGCGCGAGAGCGACGAAATGATTATTGCGGCACGGTTTCCGGTGGCCGAGGCCGGGACCGGTTATGCCTTCACTGAAATGGCGCTACGCCATGGCGACTTCGCTCTTGCTGCTATGGCCGTCATGGCGCGAAAGGGAAGCCTGCGTATTGCCGTGGGCGGTGTCGCCGACAGGCCGGTGGCGCGGGACTATCCGGCCGATCTTGGCGGCGACGCGCTGGACGATGCCTTGAACGATCTGGCCTGGGATTTGGCGGCGGCGGACGATCACCATGCCACCGCGCGTTACCGCCGCGAATTGGTGCGCCGGCTGGGGCGGAAAACGGTCGAGGAGGCGCTGGCATGCCGCGCTTGAAGGCGGGCGAGCTGAGCCGCATCAGCTTCGAGCTGAACGGCCGCACCGTGAGCGGCTACGCGGAGCCTCGCATGTTGCTGGCGGATTTTCTCCGCCACGAAGTCGGCGCGACCGGCACCCATGTCGGTTGCGAGCACGGTGTGTGCGGCGCCTGTACTCTGCGCTTGGATGGCGCCGCCATCCGCTCCTGCCTGACATTTGCCGTGCAGACCAATGGCCGGCATGTGGAGACCGTGGAATGCTTGGCGGCAGAAGACGGCACCTTGTCACGATTACAAGCGGCCTTCCGCCGTCACCATGCCCTGCAATGCGGCTTTTGCACGCCCGGCATTCTGATGTCGCTGGAAGATTTTCTCGGCCGTCATCCCAGTCCCGGCGAGCAGGAAGTTCGCGAAATGTTAAGCGGCCATCTTTGCCGATGTACCGGATATTCCGGAATAGTGCGCGCAGTCATGGAAGTCGTCGCGGAATCCGAGAGCGGCGATGCTTGATCTCGGCACGACCTTTATCGCCGCTGCCGAGCGCGAACCGAACGCGAAAGCTATCGTCGATGGTGCCTTGGCGCTCACTTACGGCGAATGGTTCGAGCGCATTCGTTGTCTCGCCGGCGGTCTCGATGGAATCGGGCTGAAACCCGGCGACCGGGTGGCTGTGATGCTGCGCAACAACTGGCAAATGGCAACCCTGCATTGGGCTTGCCAATTGGCCGGGATTACGGTCACACCACTCAATTGGCGCGTGCGCGCGGATGAGTTGGACTATTTCGTTGGCGATGCCGATGCCAAGGCGATTTTCTTCGAGGCTGTTTCGGCAGACGCGGTAAACGCCGCCGCAAGCGTCAACGGCCTGCCGCAAGTCTCCATCGATGGGGCGTCAAACGGCGCGCTCGAATTTAGCGACTTGGTGAACTCTCCACCTGCGCCAGAACAATCGAAGGCGGACGCCGAAGACATGTCGCTTATGCTCTATACCTCCGGAACCACCGGGCCGGGCAAGGGCGTGCCGCGCCGGCATCGGGTTGAGCGTGCTGCCGCGCTCGCCCATGTCGCGCAAAATTGCTACCGCTACGGTGAATCGACTCTCGGCGTCATGCCGCTTTATCACACCATGGGCGTGCGCTCGCTCCTCGCCATGGCATTGGTGCAGGGATGCTTCGTCTGCCTGCCCCAGTTCGATGCCGCTACGGCGCTGCAACTGATCGCGCGCGAGCGCGTGTCCACGCTCTATTTGGTGCCGACGCTTTATCACGATCTATTGGCTTCCGATGGGTTCGAGAAAGCGGATATCTCTTCCGTTCGCAAACTCGGCTTTGCCGGCGCACCGATGACCGATGGGCTTTTGCAACGCGTCGAGGCGGCGTTCCGCCCTGAACTCTTCGTCAATCATTACGGCTCGTCGGAGGTTTATACCTTCACCATCGAACAAAATGCCGTGGCCAAACCCGGCTCGGCGGGCAAGGCCGGTCTCAATCAGCAAATTCGCGTGGTGCCGGTGGGAGCGGAAGACTGCGATGCCGTCGCGGTGCCCGGTGAGGAAGGCGAGATCATCGCCAACCTCTCGAGCGACGAGGCGTTCGAAGGCTATTGGCGCCGCCCCGAAGCGAATGAGAAGGCGCTCAGGAACGGCTGGTATCACACCGGCGATATCGGCTATTTCGATGCAGCGGGCGATTTGTTCGTGACCGGGCGGGTCGACGATATGATCATCACCGGTGGCGAAAATGTTCTGCCGATCGAAATCGAAAGCGTCTTGTCGCTTCATCCGGGCGTCGCCGAAGTGGCGGTGGTAGGCCTGGAAGACGAACGCTGGGGCAAACGGGTGACGGCGTTCGTGAAGCGCCGGAAAGAAGTGGCAGTAGCGGATTTGGACGCTTATTGCCGAGAGTCCGATCTAGCCAATTTCAAGCGTCCGCGAGAGTATGTATTTGTCGTTGAAATTCCCAAATCGCCGGTTGGGAAAATCTTGCGCCGCAAGCTGATCGAGGGCGATTTCGAACGAGAGAAATAGGATTTTGGAGGAATTGTGAGCCAATCATTTGACAGCAGCATGCCGGAATTGCTTGGGGACCTCGACGGTTTCCGCGTCGAGATAGACGAAGCGCGCGAGCGCGCCGATATCGTTCTCGACCGGCCGCCGCTGAACGTGGTCTCCATGCACGAGCGCGAGCAACTGGCCGCCGTATTTGACGAGCTTGACCGCAATGCCGTCGTGCGCATCATCGTCCTCAGGGGCGAGGGCGAGAATTTCTCGTCGGGCGGCGATATTCCCGGCTTCATGGAACAAACGCCCGAGCATGTCTCGCGCCTGGCGTGGAATGTGGCGGCGGCGGAGCGCTGTCACAAGCCCGTGGTGGCGGCGATCCGGGGATACTGCTTCGGCGTCGGTTTCGAGCTTTCGCTGGCCTGTGATTTCCGCATTGTCAGCGAAGACGCTCTCGTCGGATTGCCCGAGCAGCGCATCGGTATGATTCCGGGTTCCGGCGGATCGATCCGCCTCCTAAAGATGATCGGCATGGCGCGCACCAAAAATATGGTCATGCGCAGCCTCCGAGTCTCCGGCAAGGATGCGCATGCCTGGGGCATTGCCTGCGAGTGCGTTGCCGACGCAGCGCTCGAAGAAACCACCGACGAATTTGTCGACGAGCTAAGATTCTTTTCGCCGCTCGCTCAGCGCACCATCAAGGGCGTGTTGAACGCCGCCGAGGATGCGCCGCTTCATGTCGGCATCGAGATGGAAGGCCAGGCCTATGGCCGCATCCGCTCCTCAGAGGATTTCGCAGAAGGCGTGGCGTCCTTCAGGGATAAGCGCAAGGCCGTCTTCAAGGGGCGCTAGGCGGGCGCGGCATCGGCGGCAAAACTGTCTCCAAGGCTTTCGCGACCGCCAGCAAACGCCGGTCGCTGCCGAACGGCCCGTCTATTCCAAGCCCCACAGGCAGACCTTGGCCGGTCAGGCCGGCGGGAAGGGTGACGCCCGGGATGCCGGCGATGCTGCCAGGGTCGGTATTGTGCACGAGCGTCGGGAACAGCGGCACGGATTGGCCGTTGAGCACGACCGTTTCGTCGTCACCGATGCGCACCGCCGGCAGGATAGTGGTTGGAAAGATGATGGCGTCGAGGCGGTTGTCGGCGAAGCAATCGCTCAGCTGTTTTTGCAGATTCGGGCGCTTATTGTCGATGGCGTCACGATAAATATCCGCCAAATCGTCATATTCCGGCGCCAGCATGCCGGATAGGAAGGCTTTTACGTCGGGGCTCGCGATCTCTTCCACCAATTGTTCGAAACTCAGATTATTGGCGACTGTCTCGGCCAAATATCGGGTTAATTCCCGTTTGGTCTCGTAAATTGCGATCGGAAAGCCACAAGCATCGGCCGGCGCTTCGACCCCCGCCACCGTCACTTCGGTGATGTTGCAACCTGCAGCGCGCAGGCAATCGAGCGCTGCCGATATGACGGCCGCCGTCTCGCCATGGAGACTGTCGAAGAAATGGTTTTCCGGCATGCCGATGCGCAATTCGCTAATGGCGATATTCTCCAACCCATCTGCTTCGCCGCCAATCGCGGCGTCGATAAACGCCACATCATCGACGCTGCGGCAGAGCGGCCCCGCAGTGTCCCGGGTATTGGAAATCGGCACGATGCCGCGCTGGGAATAACGCCCGATGCTTGGCCTGAGACCGACTAGCCCGCACAGCGCCGCTGGAATTCTGACCGAACCGCCGGTATCGGTCCCGATCGCCACCGGCACCATGCCGGATGCCACCGCCGCACCGGCGCCGCCGCTGCTGCCGCCCGGAATGCGCTCCGGATCATAGGGATTGCGCACCGGCCCAAAGGCGGCATTGTTGGAAGTAATCCCGAACGATAGTTCGTGCTGGTTCAATTTGGCAAAGGTAAATGCGCCGGCTTCGAGCAAGCGCTCCACGACATCCGCGTTTTGCGCCGGCCGATGGTTCTGCAAGGCGTTGGTGGCCGCCGCGGTCGGCAAATCGCTTGTGCCGATCGCGTCCTTGATGCCAATCGGGAGACCATGAAGAAGTCCGCTAGCAGATGACGCGTCTCTCTCTTTCGCCAGCGCCAGCACGCGCGCCTCATCCAGTTCGATAAGGGCGTTCAAGGCCTGATTGTCGCGGCAAGCGGCGATCAATTCTTGAACGTATTCCGCAGCCGAAATTGAATTGTCGCGGACCGCCTGACAGACGGTGCGCGCACTCCAAAATCGCAGTTCAGCACTCTGATCGTTCGAGCTGAGTGACAGAGCAAACCTCCATTGCCGTTTGTTTGTCGCCAAATAACAAATACCATCGCAGTCGCGACGGAAACAGAGGACCGCATGGCCGATGAGTGCGACAGCTAGGCACTACTATAACGCTGCAACCGAAACCATGTCAGCGGACGAATTACACGTCCTGCAGATGGACCGTTTGGCGGGCCAACTAAATTACCTGGTCGAGCATGCGCCTTTTTACGCCGAAAAATTTGCCTCCGTCGGCACCGAGCCGAACGACATCAGGTCGCCGGCGGATTTGGCGCGCCTGCCCTTCACCGAAAAGAGTGAACTGCGCCAAAGTCAGGCTGAAGAGTCGCCTGTCGCCGGCGCGGTAGAGGAGATCGGCGCGACATTGCTTCCGGTCGGCACCGGAGCGTCGGATCGGCTGATCGCCTCAATTCAGGCCATGCGGGCGACGGTCTTGGCGACCACGCCCTCCCACGCGATCTATCTGGCGGAAATCGCCAGGAACGATTTGGGCGTTGAGCCGGCAAAACTCGGAATAAAAAACGTAATGGTCGGTGCGGAGCCGGGCGGCGGCGTGCCGGAAATTCGCGCCCGCATCGAAAGCGAATGGAACGCCACCTGCACGGAATCAATCGGCAACGTCGACGTCATTACCATTCACAGTGCCGAGTGCGAGGCGCAGGACGGCTGCCATTTCATGGTGCCGGACTATCTTCTGATGGAAATCATCAACCCGGATAGCGGTTCCGTCATTGCTCCGGACCAGCCGGAGCTTGAAGGCGAAATGGTATTCACCCATCTTGACCGCGCGTGCAACCCGATGCTGCGCTTCAGAAGCCGCGACCATGTGGTGATGAAGACCAGTGCATGCGCGTGCGGACGTACTGGACCGCGGCTCAAATGCGTCGGCTGGACGGACGACATGCTGATCCTGCGTGGCGTCAATGTCTGGCCGTCGGCCATCAAGGATGTGGTGATGTCATTCAGGCCCGAAATATCCGGCGAGATGGTGATATCGCTCGATACGCCGGGACCGAAGGTCACGCCGCCACTTCGGATCAAAGTAGAATAATGCGACGATGCGGTTGACGACAACGTATTGGCCGGCCGCATCGAAGAGAAACTGCGTGCAAAATTGATTTTTACGGCGAAGGTGGAACTGATCCCGCCGAACATCTTGCCGCGCACGGAGATGAAGGCGAAGCTGATCGAGAGAAACTATTCATAGGGGATGGATTGCCGTGAAGTTCGAGAATGTTTTTGTTCCTTATCGATCTTATTGGAGCACGCCGTTTTGCCGTTGGCAGGGCAGCCTCGCCGGCGAGCACCCGCTGAAACTGGCGGCGGTCTGCGCCGCTAAATCTCTGGCAAAATCCGGGTGTGCGGCGGCGCGGCTTCAGGGCATTCATTTCGGCATGACCGTACCGCAGGCCCAGAGCTTTTATGGCGCGCCCTGGCTCGCCGCGCTGATCGGCGCCGATCACATCACCGGGCCGACCATCTCCCAGGCCTGCGCGACGTCGGCGCGGGTGCTCGCCTCGGCGGCGGCGGCGGTGGAAACGAAATCGAGCAATCTGGTTATGGCGGCGGCGGCGGATCGGATTAGCAACGGACCGCATATATATTACCCCGACCCTTCCGCACCTGGAGGCCTCGGAGAATCGGAAAATTGGGTGTGGGATAATTTCAACCAAGACCCGCACGCAAAAGTCGCGATGGTTCAGACGGCGGAGAATGTGGCGGCTAAATTCGATATCTCGCGCGCCGAGCAGGACGCGCTCACGTTGCGCCGCTACGAGCAGTACCAAATGGCCCGCGCCGACGATTGCGCGTTTCAGAGCGGCTACATACAAAAAGTCGATCTCAAATCCCGCCACGGGCCGACAACCCTTTCCGAGGACGAAGGTATTGTCGAAACGACGCGCGAAGGCATCGAAAAATTGAAACCCGTGATCGAAGGCGGCAGCGTGACCTATGCCACCCAAACCCATCCGGCGGACGGCAATGCCGGCATGCTGTTGGCCGGACCGGACGAAGCGAAGGATTTAAGCGACGAAAGCAATGTACAAATTCAGCTGCTTGCCTTTGGTGAGGGACGGGCGGAAAAGGCGCATATGGGCATGGCTCCGGTGCCCGCGGCACAGGCCGCGTTGGCTGCCGCCGAATTGACGATGGACGATATCGCAGTGGTGAAAACCCACAACCCGTTCGCCGTCAACGACATCTATTTTTCACGCCAAATGAATTTCGGCGCCGAGGACATGAACAATTACGGCTCCTCACTGATCTACGGCCATCCGCAAGGCCCCACTGGCCTGCGTCTGGTTATCGAAATGATTGAAGAGCTTGTGATGACAGGCGGCGGCTATGGCCTATTCACAGGCTGTGCGGCAGGCGATACCGGCGCCGCGATTGTCGTCAAAGTGGATATTGCTTAGGGGCGCCGCTTCAGTGCGCGTGGCGGCTCCAGGCAGTTTCCACGCTCGGCCGCAGATCCACCTTGTTCGTCGCCGCAATGATCTGGCGTTCGCTGGGGCCGCCGTCGGTCAAGGCGCGGAAAGCTTCGACCACAGCCCCGGCGGGATTACCGTGCCGCTTGGCGGCAAGCGATAGCGGTTCGTGCGTACGCCCCGAACAATGGGCGCAGGGCCAAGCGAGGCGTGCCATCAGATCGTTCGCCTCTCCGTCCGGAAAGCGAATCATGAGCTCTTCGATCGTGGTCGAGCCCCGGATCGGTCCAGCCCTGTCCTTAATGCTGCGCGGCATATACTTGTCCGACTTCCTTACTCGGCCACAGCCGCAAGCTGCGGCTTTTCCTGGCCCGGCATGACGATCGCGTCGCGCGGCATTTGATAGCGCGCATAGGGCAGCACCACCACTTTCGCGTCCTTGCCATGCTGCTCAAAAGCGCCGGCAAGCGCGCCTTCCAGCGAGGTGCTGGCTTCAATGCCGATATCCGCCGCCATTTCCAAATTTTCCTCGAGCGTCACGACATGCAGCTTCTTGCGCGTCATGACCTCGTAGATCGGCACCCAGATGCAGCCGGCCCACATCTCGATCTTGCGGGCATGAATGTCGCGGTAGACGCGCTCCATGTTTTCCGGCGTCGGCGGCATATAGGGTTTCATCAAGTCCATCAAAGCCAGCCCGGGAAAATTGCCGAGATGGGTGTTCACGCCCGGCGATGGACTGCAGTAAATGATGGTCGCGCCGTCTTTCAGCACCAGGTCCGCCGACATGCAGCCCCAGCCGGTATGGAAGAAGAGATGATCTGTCGGTGCGAAGACACCGCATATCGCGATATCGGCGAGGCCGCCAGTCTGTCGTTC
>PTKB01000055.1 GCA_002937555.1 Alphaproteobacteria bacterium MarineAlpha10_Bin2
CCGCTTCCGCTTCAGGTGCCGCTTCCGCTTCAGGTGCCTCTTCCGCTTCAGGTGCCTCTTCCGCTTCAGGTGCCGCTTCGGCTTCAGGTGCCGCTTCGGCCTCGGGCGCTGGCTCTGGTTCGGCCGTTGCTTTTTCCGCTTCGGCGGTTTCAACTTCTGCTTCGGCCGGTATTTCCTCTATCGGTGCTTCAGTTGATTCGCCAATATCGGCGCCGGATTCGGCCAATTCCTGCTGCAGGCCGTCAATAATCGCGCGCGAAAACAGATCACAATAGAAATTCACCGCCCGTATGGCGTCGTCGTTTCCGGGAATCGGATAGCTGATCAAATCGGGATCGCAATTGCTATCTACCACGGCGACGACGGGTATGCCCAACTTACGGGCCTCCATTACGGCGATGTCTTCCTTGTTGGTATCGATCACCACGAGAATATCCGGCACGCCGCCCATGTCCTTGATGCCGCCCAGCGCGCGATCCAATTTGTCGCGCCGGCGGGTGAGTTGCAGGACCTCTTTCTTGGTCAGACCGAGATTTTCATCAGCCAGCTGTTCTTCGAGATCGATCAAGGTCTTGATCGATCCGGAAACGGCTTTCCAGTTGGTCATCATGCCGCCCAGCCAACGGTGGTTGACATAATATTGACCGCTTCGCCGCGCCGCTTCGGCGACGGGCTCGGAGGCTTGGCGCTTGGTGCCGACGAACAGCACCCGCCCGCCCCCGGCGGCAACGTCGCGCAACGCCGTTAGCGCCTGATGGAACATCGGCACCGTCTGTTGCAGATCGAGAATATGGACACTGTTGCGGATGCCAAAAATATAGGGACCCATTTTCGGGTTCCAGCGGCGCGTTTGATGTCCGAAATGAACGCCGGCTTCCAACAGCTGGCGCATGGTGAACTCTGGCAGAGCCATGTATTTTCCTTCTCCGGTTATGCCTCCGCGGAGTTGGTCCGGAATTTCTTGCCGGACACCGGAGCGGCAGACGCCCTATCACGGCGCGCACCGCATATCCGCGTGCGAATTACCCGCGCACAACTGCGCGGAAGCGAGACAAATACGCCTGCGCCGCCTACGGTGCAAGTCAATTCATGGCGATTTAGAGGTCGTGGACCGCCAAGACTCCTGGAATCGCGTCAATTTCTGCGCGAACCGCGGGCGACAGCGCGTAACGCTCTTTCAGCGCCACTTCGACCTGCCCCCGTTGCGGCGTTTTGACCAAGAAACGTATCTGCCCACCGCCATCACCCTGGCGCTCTAAAATTGTCTTCAAAGGAGCCAATGGCGCGCTCTCGGAAATATGGATTTCCAGGCCTTTCATCCGGCCGACCGCGCGGCGTTCCAAATCGTCGGCGCTCTGAGCCGTCAGCTTGATCATGTCGCCGTCCGCACGAATATTGGCGTTCACCAACAGGAAACGGCCTGGCTCCAAGAGTTCCCGAGCAGCGCCATAGGCTTCCTGAAAAAAGGCGACTTCAAAGCTTCCGCTCGGATCCGAAAGCTGCACGAAAGCGAAACGACGCCCGTTCGAATCTCGTTCCTGCACATTGAGCACCACCCCCGCCACCGTCAAGCTGCTTGCGCCCTCACCGGCGCGCTCGATGAATTGTGCGCAGGCGGTGGTCCTGAGAGCCTCAAGCACAGTGCTGTAGGCTTCCAGGGGATGTGCCGATAAATAGAAGCCGATCGCCTCTTGCTCGTGATTCAAACGCTCCAATGGCGGCCAGTCCGCGACCTCCGCCAAGCTCGGCTCGGGCATGCCCATATTCGGCCCAGTGCCGAACAAGGAGTCCTGGCCGCTGTTGCGTTCGGCGCTCTCGGCGTGGCGCAGCAGTAATTCCACGGCTTCGTACAGTTTCCGGCGGCTTGGTTCGAGCCTATCGAACGCGCCGGCGCGTACCAAATTTTCGAGCTGCCGCTTGTTGACCACGCCGGCGCCGAGCCGCGTAGCGAAATCGAAGACGCTTGTGTACGGGCCATTGGCGTCGCGCTCGGCGACAACCGCGCGCATCGCCGCATCGCCGACATTTTTTATCGCTGCCAAAGCATAGCGAATTGCCCGCGCGTCACCGTCCGGCAATTTTTCCACCGTAAAGTTCGCGCCGGAGGCGTTGATATCCGGCGGTAAGAGCGCAATGCCGATACGTTCCAGTTCTTGGCGGAAGGACGCCAATTTATCGGTATCACGAAGATCGAACGACATCGACGCAGCCATGAACTCGACCGCATGGTTGGCCTTGAAATAAGCGGTTTGATAGGCGACCAAGGCGTAAGCGGCGGCATGAGATTTGTTGAAGCCGTAATCGGCGAATTTGGCCACCAACTCGAATATCTGGCTGGCCTGCCCCTGGGCGACACCCTTGTCGACAGCGCCTTGCACAAACACTTCACGCTGGGCATCCATTTCAGATTTGATTTTCTTGCCCATCGCGCGGCGCAACAGATCGGCGGCGCCGAGGCTGTAACCCGCGAGCACCTGAGCGATTTGCATGACCTGTTCTTGATAGACGATCACACCGTAGGTTTCGCGCAGGATGTCGACCAAACTCTCATGCATGTAGTCCGGCTGTTCCTCGCCATGTTTGCAGGCGATGAATTTTGGAATGTTGTTCATCGGGCCCGGTCTGTAGAGGGCAACCAGGGCGATGATGTCTTCGAACTTATCGGGCCGCATGCTGCGCAGAACGTCGCGCATGCCGGAACTTTCCAGTTGGAACACCCCCATCGACGCGCCGCGCCCCAGCATCTCATAGGTCGCCGAGTCATTGAGGGGCAGGGTGTCGAGTTCGAGCGCCGTGCCACCATCGCGCACCAGCCGGCAGGCATATTCGAGAACGCTCAAGGTCTTCAAGCCGAGAAAATCAAACTTTACCAGCCCCGCGCGCTCGACATATTTCATCGAATATTGCGTGACCGGCATGTCCGATCGCGGATCGCGATAGAGCGGGACGAGTTCCTGCAAAGGGCGGTCGCCGATCACCACGCCCGCGGCATGGGTCGAGGCATGTCGGTAGAGGCCCTCAAGTTGCAGGGCGATATCCAACAGCCGGGTCACCGAGGCGTCTTCGTCTTTCATCACCTGGAATTGTGGCTCGCCGTCGATCGCCTGCTGCAGGGAGACCGGGTTGGCTGGGTTATAGGGGACAAGTTTCGAAAGCCGGTCGACCTGGCCGTAGGGCATGCCCATGACACGTCCCACGTCGCGGATAACGGCGCGCGCCTGAAGCTTGCCGAAGGTGATGATCTGCGCCACGCGGTCGCGGCCATACTTTTCGCACACATGTTCGATAACCAGGTCGCGCCGCTCCTGGCAGAAGTCGATATCGAAATCCGGCATGGATACACGCTCGGGATTGAGGAATCTCTCGAACAACAAGCCAAATCGCAACGGGTCGAGGTCGGTGATGGTGAGCGCCCAGGCGACCACCGAGCCGGCGCCGGAGCCCCTGCCCGGTCCGACGGGTATGTTCTCGGATTTCGCCCAGTGGATGAACTCCGCAACGATGAGGAAATAGCCGGGATATTTCATATCGACGATCACGCCGAGCTCGAAATTCAGGCGCTGGCGATAGGGTTTCGCAACGGCGACCTTCTCCTCGTCCGACATATCCTCTTTGAACACATTGCGCTCGAGACGGGAGTTGAGGCCGCTCTCCGCCAAAGCGCGCAATTCGGCGGCTTCCGACATCCCCTCCGCCATCGGGAATGCCGGCAGGATGGGTGCATGTTCGGGCGCCATAAAGGCGCAGCGCCGCGCCACCATCAGGGTATTGTCCACCGCTTCGGGCAAATCGGCGAACAGCTCGCGCATTTCCTCGGCCGGCCGGAAACAATGATCCGGCGTCACGCGGGCGCGCTCCTCGTCGTCAATATGCGCGCTCTCAGCAATACACATTAGGGCGTCATGAGCGTGGTATTTTTCGCGCGGTCCGAAATAGACATCGTTGGTCGCCAGCAACGGCAGTCCTTGCGCATATGCCAGATCGACCATCGCCGTCTCAATGCGGGCTTCGTCATCCATGCCGTGGCGCATGAGCTCGATATAGAAACGATCGGGGAAAATTTCCGCGAGACGGGCGGAAAGCGCCCGCGCGGCATCATCCTGCCCATCCAATAGGAGCGCTCCGAGCGGTCCGCGCGGCCCTCCGGAAAGCGCCAACAAACCCTCGGAATGCTCGGCCAGACAGGCGAGATCGATTTGCGGCGTCTCGCCGCTAGGCGTTTCCAAATGGGCAATACTGGTGAGCGCCATCAAGTTGCGCCAGCCGGTTTCGTTCTGCACCAGAAATGCCGGCCAATAGGGTTCTTCCGCCCGCGTATGTCGCCGGCTGTCCTCACGCGCGTTTCGGCGCAGCGCCAGTTCGCAGCCCAAAATCGGCTGTATACCGGATTTCCTACACGCCTCGGAAAACTCAAGCGCGCCGAACAAATTGTTCCTGTCGGTGATCGCGACGGCCGGCATGCGCTCTCTCCGGCACAACCCGGAAAGCTCATCTATCTTGATCGCGCCTTCCGAAAGCGAATAAGCAGAATGCACATGGAGATGGACAAAGCTGGCGTGGCTCATGGACCCGACTCGCAAGAAATTGAGACGGATATAGATTCCACACTGTGGGGGAAGTTGTCACCCCGAATCCGGGCCGTCGATCCGTTGCTTAGCTTTGTTCCGTCAAAATGCCGTTGTCGAGCGCCACATGGCGGTCCATGCGGGCCGCCAAATCCAGATTGTGGGTGGCGATGAGCGCGGCCAGCCCGGTGTCGCGGACCGCCGCCATCAACGCATCGAACACGGATTTTGCGTTTTCCTGATCGAGATTGCCGGTCGGCTCGTCCGCCAGCAACAGGAGCGGCCGATTGGCCAGAGCGCGGGCGATCGCGACCCGCTGTTGCTCGCCGCCCGACATCTGTGCCGGCCGGTGGTTTTTCCGTTGCGTCATATCCAAGCGCGCCAACAGGTCATCGGCATGTTGCCGCGCCCGCCGTTTTCCGGCGCCGCCGATCATCTGCGGCAGCATGACATTCTCGCGCGCGGAAAACTCCGGCAGGAGATGATGGAACTGATAGACGAAGCCGAGTTTTTCGCGGCGTGCCCGGGTGCGTTGGCGTTCCGACATGGCGGCGCAAGATTCACCGGCGATTATGATCTCACCGCCATCCGGCTGTTCCAGCAGCCCGGCCAATTGAAGCAAGGTCGATTTACCGGCGCCGGAAGGACCAGTTAGCGCGACCACTTCGCCCTCAGCAATGCTGAATGACACGCCGCGCAACACTTCGATCGCGGCGCCGCCCTGATAGAATGTACGCCGCAGGTTTGTGAGTTCCAGAACGCGCGCGCCATCAGTCATGACGAAGCGCCTCCACCGGGTCGACCCGCGCCGCCCGCCAGGCCGGATAAAGTGTCGCCAGGAAAGACAGGGCGAGCGCCAAAATCGCCACCACGGCCACCTCGCCGCCGTCGATCCGGGTCGGCAGTTGCGACAGAAAGTAGAATTCATGCGGGAAAAGCCGCGTGCCGAACAGACCTTCGACGAATTCGCGAATGGGCTCGATGTAAAAAGCGAAGAGAATGCCGCCGACAACACCTGTAACCGTGCCAACAATGCCGATCAAAGCCCCGTTCATGAAAAAGATCCGCATGATCTGGCCGCGCGTCGCCCCGACCGTTCGCAATATGGCGATTTGGCGCCCCTTGCTCTTCACCAGCATGATCATGCTCGAAATGATGTTGAACGCGGCGACGAGCACGATGAGCATCAGGATCAGGAACATCACCCGCTGCTCGACTTCGAGCACGCTAAAGTAGGTCGCGTTTATTTGCTGCCAATCGGTCAGTCGGAAGTTTGTGCCAATGGCTTGCCCGAGGGCGGGCCGCATGGCGCGCACCCGATCCGGATTTTCGACGGTGATTTCCAGCGAAGAAACCGCGTCTCGATATTTGAAATGAATTTGCGCCAGATTGAGCGGCATAAAGACGAAACCGCTGTCATATTCCGACATGTCGACATTGAAGGTGCCGACGATCTCGTATGCGCGGGCGCGCGGCACGCTGCCAAGCGCGGTCGCGGTCACCGTCGGCGCGATGAGGCGAATGGAATCACCGACCTCGAGGCGCAGTTTGTTCGCCAGGCGATGCCCGACGATGACGCCTTCGCTCTTCGCATAGGGCTGAATCGCGTCAGCAGACAAACCGCTCACGACCCGCTCTTTGCGGGCGAGGTCTTCTGCCGAAATGCCGTAAACAAGTGCGCCGGTCACCCGGCGCGCACCGCGCGCCAAGACTTCGGCCCGGATCACGGGTGCTGCGGTCTCAACGCCTTCGATGGCGCGTACTTTGTCCGCCAGGGGACCGTAATCGGTGATCGCACCGTCAATGGCGCGGGCGACGACATGCGGCTGGAGACCGAGTATGCGGGTGAGCAATTCCTCGCGAAACCCGCCCATCACCGACATCACCACAATTAGCGTGAAGACGCCAAACGCAATGCCAAGAAGCGAGAACATTGCGACCAGAAATGTGAACGTCTCTCTTCGTCCCGGCCAGAGATAGCGCAGCGCGACCATTCTCTCGAAAGTGGACAGCATACGGGGTTTTCCGGACGGACTTTTATGTCAGCCGGGCGAGCGCGGAATCGGCAGATATCTCTTCGCGCTCTCCGCCGCGCCGCTTGATCTCCACCGTGCCCGCTTTCACCCCACGCGGCCCAACGGCGACCTGCCACGGCAAACCGATCAAATCCATTTCGGCAAACTTCACACCGGCGCGTTCGTCGCGCTCGTCATAGAGGGTGTCCACGCCGGCGGCATTTAAGTCTTGGTAGAATTTTTCGCAGACCGCGTCGCAGGCTTCATCGCCGCTGCGGAGGTTCATGAGACCAACCTTGAACGGCGCGATACTTTCCGGCCAGATAATGCCGTCATCGTCATGACTCGCCTCAATGATGGCGCCGACGAGGCGCGATACGCCGATGCCGTAGGAACCCATTTCGACCGGCACGTCCTTGCCCTGATCATCGCTCACGGTCGCGCCCATGGAGGTGGAATATTTGGTGCCGAAATAGAAGATATGGCCAACCTCGATGCCGCGCCCGGAATAGAGCTTGGTCGCATCGAGCGGGCAATTCGCCGGATCGTGTTTGTCGTCGGTAGCGGCATAAAGCTCCGTCCATTTATCGACGATGGGCTGCAAATCACCGTCGAAATCGATGTCGAGCGCGAGCGGATCGGTATCGAGCCAAGCGGGGTCGCAATAGACGGCGCTTTCTCCGGTGTCGGCGAGAACGATGAATTCATGGCTCATGTCGCCGCCGATGGCGCCGCTATCGGCCTGCATGGGGATCGGCGTCAATCCCATACGCGCAAAGGTGCGGAGATAGGACACGAACATCTTGTTGTAGGAAAGGCGCGCGGCGGCGGGATCGATATCGAAGGAATAATTATCCTTCATGAAGAATTCCCGCCCGCGCATGACGCCAAAGCGCGGGCGCACCTCGTCGCGGAATTTCCAGTGAATCTGATAGAGATTCTGCGGCAGGTCGCGATAACTGCGCACGCTGTTGCGGAAGATGTCGGTGACGATCTCTTCATGGGTCGGGCCGTAGAGAAGGCCGCGCTCATGACGGTCGGTAATGCGCAGCATCTCCTTTCCGTAATCTTCATAGCGCCCGCTTTCCTGCCACAATTCCGCCGGTTGGACGGTTGGCATGAGGATTTCCTGGGCGCCCGTGGCGTCCATTTCCTCGCGTACGATCTGCTCGATATTTTTCAGGACCCGGTAGCCGAGCGGCAACCAACTATAGATGCCGGCCGCCGTCTGGCGCACCATACCGGCGCGCAGCATCAGGCGGTGCGAAGGTATTTGCGCCTCGGCGGGCGTTTCTTTCAACGTCGGCATGAAGAATTTGGATCGCCGCATGTCCCTCTCGATTCGAACGAAATTACTGTGCCGGACTATATGCCCAAACGGGCATCAAAGCGCAATGTCGCGGCCCAAAGATAGAGGCGGCGATGATCGACAGAAAATTGATGAGAGACGGGTTAGCGGGCGGCGTTGGCTTGCTGGTTCTGGCATTCAGTGGCGATCGCGTGAGATTGGGCGTCGCTCAAGGGCTCGCCGTTAAAATAGGCCTGGCCGTTTCTGACCGTGACGGTGCCAACGCCGATGTTGGAATTGCGCACGGCATTCAGCGTATCGCCGGCGGCTATATTCAGGACATTCTCGAGCGGCAATTCGATGGGCAGCCAAAATTCGTGATCGGCGCCAAGATTGAGTTGCCCAGAAGCATTAAGGTCGGCGGGGGCGACGGTATTTCCATCGACATCGACGCCGGGCCGATAGGCGACATCGTCAGCCGGCGTATGGGCCGTCAAAGCCTGACAAGCGCTCGGCGCAACCGTAATCGTTTGAGCACCCAGAGAGTGCGCATTTACGGCCAAGAGTGTAAACGCCGTCGCGGCGAGCCATGTCTTCATGGCCGCATAGGTTAGAGAAGAATACTTAAGGTTCGGTTATTGCGCCTGCATCCAAGGCGGGTTGAGGCCCTCAATGACGGTGTAGACCGGGCATTCCGGTCGGTGTGCGCCGGGTAAGTAGCCGGTGCTGACGAGGAACTCGCGCACGATTTCGGGCCCGGTAAATTTGAAATTGGCGCGGAATTGTTTGACCCAACTGTCGAGTTCCGCCGGATGGTGATTGTCGAGCCAAGCTTTGAACGACCCATCGGTGGCGCGGATTTCGAGTAGGCGGCCGGCATTTACGATGGCCGCGTTCACCTTGAGCCGGTTACGGATGATTCCGGCATCGGCCAGAAGGCGGGCACGCGCTGCCTCGTCATAGGCCGCGACGGTGGCGATATCGAAGCCGTCATAGGCGGCGGTGAAATTATCCTTCTTCTTCAGGATGGTCGCCCAGGACAGGCCGGCCTGATTGATCTCCAGCACCAGACGCCCAAACAATCCGTTGTCATTGTCGATGGGAAAGCCGTATTCCCGGTCGTGGTAGGGGCCGTGCAACGGGTCGCCGATGGCGGCTTCACAATAATGCTGCGCCATGACCTTACTCCCTGAGGTCGATCCATCCGGACAGAACAATCACCACAACGACACCCGTTATAACGCAGGCGATAGCGGTCGCGATCACCGCTTTGATCAGCAGGCGCGGTCGCTCGGGCGCACTCGACGCATGTCCGCGCTCGATCTTGTCAGGCGTCCGAAAGCCAAAGGGCAGCGTCAAGAACCAGCCGAGCCACCAAGCGATAAGAAAGACCAGCGCAATGTTGAGAACACTCATGGCCGGGCTCTAGGCTTGCTCGAGTTCGATCAAAGTGCCGCAAAAATCTTTAGGGTGGAGAAAGAGGACCGGTTTGCCGTGCGCGCCGATGCGCGGTTCGCCGTCGCCGAGAATACGGGCGCCGCTGGCAACCAATTGATCGCGGGCCGCGTCGATTTCTGCTACTTCGTAACAGAGGTGATGAACGCCGCCGCTGGGATTCTTGTCGAGGAATCCCTGAATAGGAGATTTCTCCCCGAGCGGATGCAAGAGCTCGATTTTCGTGTTGGACAATTCGACAAACACTGTGGTCACGCCGTGCTCCGGCAAGTCCTCTTCTGCCGAAACCGTCGCGCCCATCATGTCGCGATAGAGTGTCCGCGCCACCGTTAGGTCCGGCACGACAATGGCGACGTGATTTAATCGTCCGATCATGATTTATCGCTCACTTTGCCGACGCATCCATCTTATACGCGAACGAGTTGCACTTCGATGACCGGGCGTTTGTCATAAAGTGCGACCAGGGTGCGGCGCACGGCGAGGCGGCCCGCCTCACGCAGCTTCTTGTCATCATTTTCCAACTTGTCGGAATCGAGTGCTTTCTGAACCGCCTCGACCAGACCCTTCACCACCACCTCTTCCTCTTCCGCATCGACGATGCCGTGGCCGCGGATAGCCGGCGGGGCGATCAACCAGCCCTCCTTGTCGACGACCAGGGAAACGAACACCGCGCCGTTTCGCATCAATCTGCGGCGCGCGCCGAAGGCCGGGTGATCGGGTGCGATCAACCGCGTGCCATCTACCGCAAGGCTGCCGGAAAAAACCGAGCCGATGACTTCCGCCGGCTCCGGTCCCAAACGCAACAAATCGCCGTCGCGAATGACCCAGCACTCGGGCGTACCCAGCGCTTGCGCCAATTCGGCGTGCGCGTTGAGGTGGCGCGCTTCGCCATGGACCGGAACCGCGATCTTCGGCTTGACCCAGCTGTACATGCGTTTCAGCTCCTCCCGTCGCGGGTGCCCCGAGACATGGATGTCCTTGTGTTTCTTTTCGTCGATGACTTCGATTCCCTGCGCCGCCAATTGGCTGTGCAAGCGGCCGATCGGCGCCTCGTTGCCCGGTATGATCTTGGAGGTGAAGATCACACAATCTCCGGCGGAGAGATGAACACGGGGGTGGCTCTGACCGGCAATTTTAGCCATCGCCGCGCGCGGCTCGCCTTGGCTGCCGGTGCACAAATACAGAACCTGGCTGGGATGCAATTCGGCGCCTTCCTTGTCACTGAGCAGGCGCATATCCGGATCGAGATAGCCAGTTGCCTGCGCCGCCTTGGCGTAGCGCCAGAGCGAGCGCCCGACCAATACCAACTCGCGCCCGCTCGCCTCCGCCGCCACTGCTACGCTCTGTAGGCGCGCCACATTGGAAGCGAATTGCGTGACCGCGACGCCCTGCGCGCAGGCCCCAACCAGTTCGATCAGCTTCTTTCTGACCATACCCTCGGAGCCGCTCTCGCCTTCGGATATGGCGTTTGTCGAATCGCATACCATGGCGAGCACGCCTTCATCGCCAATTTTCCTGAGCGTTTTTTCATCCGTGAGCTCACCGATCAAAGGCTCCGGATCGAGCTTCCAGTCGCCGGTATGCAGCACGACGCCATCCGGCGTGCGCAAGATGAGGGAATTGGCTTCCGGTATGGAATGCGTGACCGACACGTATTCCACCGCGAAGGGGCCAAGCTCGAATTTGGCGGAAAGCGGGATTTCGTTCAGCGGTACCTTTTTGATCAAACCAGCTTCGCGTAATTTCTCCCTGAGGATGGCGGCGGCGAACGGCGTCGCGTAGACGGGACAACCCAATTGCGGCCACAAATAGGCGACCGCGCCCAAATGATCTTCATGGGCATGGGTTAGGACAATGGCGAGAAGATCGTCCTTCCGCTGTTCGATAAAGGATATATCCGGGACCATGATATCGACACCCGGCAATGTATCGCCAGCGAAGGATATGCCGAGATCGACCATCAGCCACTTGCCGCGGCAGGCATAGAGGCTGAGATTCATGCCGATCTCTCCGGTTCCGCCGAGCGGCAGGAAATGCAGCGCTTCGGGGTCGATTGCCAGCGCTGGCGCGGCGGGAACGTTCATGAACCGTCTCGGCGGTTGCGGTTAAAAATTTCCAACAGGCCGCGAATGGTGAGATCGGGATCGGTGGCATCGATGGGTCCACATGGTGGCAC
>PTKB01000056.1 GCA_002937555.1 Alphaproteobacteria bacterium MarineAlpha10_Bin2
TCTCGGCGCCGCCATCGCGCGTGCGCTGCACGATCTCATCGAGACGTTTTTGCTTCAACCAGCCCATCTTGACGATATCGGTGAGCGGTATCCCGGCCACGGTCGAATAACGCGTGAGCGGCACCATCGTATCGCCATGCCCGCCGAGCACGAACGCGGTCACGTCCTCCACCGAAACCCCCAATTCCTCGGCGATAAAATACCGAAACCGCGCCGAATCCAAGATCCCCGCCATGCCGACAACGCGCTTGGCCGGCAGCCCGCTCGCTTTTCTGAGCACCCACACCATGGCGTCGAGCGGATTGGTAATGCAGATCACGAACGCCCCCGGGCAATATTTCTTAATCCCGGCTCCGACCTGATTCATCACCGATGTGTTGATGCCGAGCAAATCATCCCGGCTCATCCCGGGCTTCCGCGGCACCCCGGCGGTCACGATCACCACATCGGCGCCTTTGATCGCCGCATACCCATTGGCCCCGGACATGGCCGAATCAAACCCTTCAATCGACGAAGACTGCACCAAATCCAGCGCCTTCCCTTGCGGAATGCCCTGAATGATGTCGAACAGCACCACATCGCCAAGCTCCTTAAGCCCAGCCAAATGCGCCAACGTCCCGCCAATATTCCCCGCGCCAATCAGCGCGATCTTACTGCGTGCCATGAAAAACTCCTGATTTGCTGGCGCGGGTTGTAACGCCGATTGCAGCCTCGACGCAAGCTATGCGGCGCTCTGATATGTAGAGAAACTTATTGCACTTCGACGCCGCCTCAGCGCCGCGCCACCATCATCTTCTTGATCTCGCCGATCGCCTGCGCCGGGTTTAGGTTTTTGGGGCAGGTGCGGGTGCAGTTCATGATGGTGTGGCAGCGGTAGAGGCGGAACGGGTCCTCGAGGTCGTCGAGGCGTTCGCCGGTGGCTTCGTCGCGGCTGTCGATCAGCCAGCGGTAGGCTTGCAGCAGGATCGCCGGGCCCAAATAGCGCTCGCCGTTCCACCAATAGCTTGGGCAACTGGTCGAGCAGCAGGCGCACATGATGCATTCATAGAGGCCGTCGAGCTTGGCGCGGTCTTCCGGGCTTTGCAGCCGCTCGCGGTTGGACGGCGGCGGCGAATCGGTCTTCATCCACGGCTCGATCGAGGTGTATTGCGCGTAGAAGGTCGTCATGTCCGGCACCAGATCCTTGATCACCGGCAAGTGCGGCAGCGGATAGATGCGCACTTCGCCCTTCACTTCGTCGATCGGCTTGGTGCAGGCCAGCGTGTTGGTGCCGTCGATATTCATCGCGCAGGAGCCGCAAATGCCCTCGCGGCACGAGCGCCGGAAGGTGAGCGTCGCGTCCGTGTCGCCCTTCATCTGGATCAACGCGTCCAACACCATCGGGCCGCACTTCTCGGTATCGACCTCGAACGTATCGGTGCGCGGATTGTCGCCCGAATCCGGATCGTAGCGGTAGACCTTGAAGCGCCGCGTCTTTCCCGCGCCGTCCGGTGCCTTGTGGTGGCGGCCCTTCTTGATCTTGGAATTCTTGGGCAACAAAAATTCAGCCATTTCTTTTTCCTTGCGCGACTTTACTGGGCGCGCTCAATAGACTCGCTTCTTCGGCGGTATCGGCTCGATCTCATTCGTAAGCGTGTGCATATGGACCGGGCGGTAGTCGATGGTCACGTCGTTGCCGTCGTCGCTCAGCCACACGGCGGTGTGTTTCATCCAGTTGTCGTCGTCGCGCTCGGGATAGTCCTCGCGCGCGTGGCCGCCCCGGCTTTCCTTGCGGTTGATGGCGGATTTCAGCGTGACGGCGGATTGGCGCAGCAGATTGTCGAGCTCGATGGTCTCGACCAGATCGGTATTCCATACCATCGAGCGGTCGCTCACTTTTATGCTACCGCGGAACGTCTTCCAGATGGCGTCGAGCTTGGTTTGCCCCTCCACCATGATCTCCTCGGTGCGGAACACGCCGGCATGGGCCTGCATGGCGCGCTGCATCTCCAGGCGGATTTCGGCGGCGCCGTTGTCGCCATCGGCGTTGCGCAGATGGTCGAACCAATCGAGGCTCTTGTCCAAGGCGCCGTTGCTGAGCGGCGCCAGCGTCGCGCCGGCGTCGACCACTTCGGCCGAGCGCTCGGCCGCGGCGCGCCCGAAAATCACCAGATCGAGCAGCGAATTGGAGCCGAGTCGATTGGCGCCGTGCACCGAGACGCAGGCCGCCTCGCCGGCCGCCATCAGGCCGGGGACGACACTGTCCGGATCGCCGTCTTTCAACGTCACCATTTCGCCGCGGTAATTGGTCGGGATGCCGCCCATATTGTAATGCACTGTCGGGATCACCGGGATCGGCTCCTTGGTGGCGTCGACGCCGGCGAAGACCTTGGCGGTTTCGGTGATGCCGGGCAGGCGCTCATGCAGCACTTCGGCGCCGAGATGGTCGAGCTTGAGATGGATATGGTCCTTAAGCGGCCCGACGCCGCGGCCCTCGCGGATCTCCAGCGTCATCGAGCGGCTGACCACGTCGCGCGACGCCAGGTCCTTGGCCGTCGGCGCATAGCGCTCCATGAAGCGCTCGCCTTCCGAGTTCACCAGATAGCCGCCTTCGCCGCGCGTCCCTTCGGTGATCAGCATGCCGGCGCCGTAGACGCCGGTCGGGTGAAACTGGATGAACTCCATATCCTGCAGCGGCAGCCCGGCGCGCAGCACCATCGCGTTGCCGTCGCCGGTGCAGGTATGGGCCGAAGTGCAGGAGAAATAGCTGCGGCCATAGCCGCCGGTGGCCAAGATCACCATCTGGGCGCGGAACAGGTGCAGCGAGCCGTCGTCGAGGTTCCAGGCCAGCATGCCCTGGCACGCGCCGTCTTCGTTCATGATCAAATCGAGGGCGAAATATTCGATGAAGAACTCGGCTTTGTGGCGCAATGACTGCTGATAGAGCGTGTGCAGAATCGCGTGCCCGGTGCGGTCGGCGGCGGCGCAGGTCCTAAGCGCGATGCCCTCGCCGAAATTGGTCGTCATGCCGCCGAAGGCGCGCTGGTAGATGCGCCCGTCCTCGGTGCGCGAGAACGGCACGCCGTAATGCTCGAGCTCGATCACCGCCTGCGACGCTTCCTTGCACATGTATTCGATGGCGTCCTGGTCGCCGAGCCAGTCCGAGCCCTTGACCGTGTCGTACATGTGCCAGCGCCAATCGTCCTCGCCCATATTGCCGAGCGCCGCCGACATGCCGCCTTGCGCGGCGACGGTGTGGCTGCGCGTCGGGAACAGCTTGGAAACGCAGGCGGTTTTCAGACCGAGCTGGGCCAGGCCGAAAGTGGCGCGCAAGCCCGCGCCGCCAGCGCCGACAACGACGACATCGTAGTTATGTTCGGTGATTGGATAGGCTGTGCTCATGCGTCTCTAGCCTCCGAGCGCCACGGCGACGGTCGAATAAATTGCCGCGATGGCGCCGATCAGGCAGCCGAGATTAATCATGACGAGAAACGTCCACTTAACCGCCTTGGTGTGGACGTAATCCTCGATCACCACTTGGAGGCCGAGCTTGAGGTGATAGAACATCATGCCGATGAAGAGCAGCATCAATATCGCCGCCACCGGGCCGGAGAGCCAGTCCTGGAACGCCTCATAGGTGGCGCCGCCGATGACCAGCCACCAGATCGAAGCGACGAACCACAGCGAGAGCGGTACCAGCAGGAGCGCCGTCAGGCGCTGCCACCACCAATGATCGCTGCCTTCCTTGGCGGAGCCCAAATGCCGCACGCGGGCCAACGGGGTTTGTATGCGCATCGCCCTTCCCTCAACCGGTAAAGTAAAAGTAGAGGCCGAGGCCCCAGGAAAGCCCGGTGAGGCCGAACGAGGCCAACACCATGAGAACGCCCGAAGCGTAGGTGGCCTTGAGACTAAAGCCGATGCCGACATCCCAGAACAGATGCCGAATGCCGTTGCAGAGATGATAGAACAGGCAATAGGACCAGGCCGCGAGCAGGGCATAGCCCAGCCACGAAGTCAGAAACCACTGCGACCATTCATAATATTCCGGCCCCGCCGCCGCGGTCAGCAGCCAGCAGCACAGCATCGCCGCACCGGTGGCGAGGAACACGCCGGTCAGGCGGTGAAAGATGGATAGAACGGATGTGAGCTGGGGCCGATAGACCTGTAGATGTGGCGAAAGCGGGCGATCCCTAAGCGCCATATATCCTCTCTCTCCCGGTACGATACCTAGAAAGGATTTAAGACCGATCGGGGCGGCCAGTCAACAATCGCCCCGCTTGCACTTATGCCCGGGTCATGTCTTCGAGCGCCTGGCTGAGGCGTTCGAAGACGCCCGGCCAATCGCCGAATCGCTCCTGGCGGAACAGGCGGAGCGAGGGATACCACGGGCTGTCCTCGCGCTGCATCAGCCAGCGCCAATCCGGCGTGTAGGGAATGACCACCCAGCATGGCTTGCCGAGCGCGCCGGCGAGATGACACACGGACGTGTCGACGCTGATCACCAGATCGAGCGCCGACACCAGCGCCGCGGTGTCGGCAAAATCCTGCAAGTCCGGGGCATGGTCGCGGATCAGCCCGGCGCAGCCCGTGGCGGCGATATCGTCGGCGCGCGGCCCCACTTGCAGGCTGTGAAACGTGGCCCCGGGGGTACCCAACAGGTCGATAAAGGGCTCGATGCCGGCCGACCGGTTGCGGTCGTTGCGGTGGCTCGGCTTGCCGGCCCAGGCGATGCCGACATTGAGGCGCCCGGGATCGAGAGCGTCCGCGAATTTTTTGCCGCGCACCGCTTCGGCGGCAAGATAGGCTCCCGACTCGGGAATCGAGTCCAGCTCCGTTTTGAAAATTCTCGGCAGGCTGAGGAGCGGCGCCTGCACATCGAAGGCGGGCAGGGGAGCGTCGCGCGCGACGATCTCGGCGGCTCCTTCCAGGCTCTCGAACAGCGCCACCAAGGGCGCCTGGCATTCGAGCACGACGCGCGCCCCCTTGGCCGCCACCAGCGGCACGTAACGCGCGAATTGAATGCTGTCGCCCATGCCCTGTTCGGCGTACAGCAATATCGTCCGGTCATCGAGCGGGCCGCCGCCCCAGGCCGGCTTGTCGAAGCGCCGTGGCGGATTTTCCGCCAGCCGCCAGCGCCACTCATATTCCTCGAATCCTTTGCCGAGCTCGCCCTGCATCAGCCAGGCCAGCGCCAGGTCCCAATGGGCATCGATATAGTCGGCTTTGCGCTTCACCGCCTCTTCGAGGCAGGCGATGCCTTCGTCGAACTTGCCTTGGTCCTTGAGCACCAGGCCGAGATTGTAGCGCGCTTCGAGATAGCCGGGATCGAGGTTTAAGGCTTGGCGGTGGCTCGCCTCGGCTTCGCCGTGCCGCCCCAGCGCGCGCAACGCGTTGCCGAGGTTGGAATGGCTGCCGGGATCGTCCGCCTTGATTTCGATGGCGCGTTGGTAGCTGGCGACGGCGGCATGAAAGGCGCCTTTGGCGCGGAGCGCCACGCCCATATTGTTGAGCGCCTGCGAGGATTCGGGATCGATCTCCAGCGCCTTCACATATCCCGCGATCGCCTCATCGAGGCGGCCCTTGTGGTGGGCGCCCGTGGCCTTTTCGAATACTTTCCTTGACCGTCGGGCGCGGTCTTCGGCGCTCTCCGTCATCGCCGCCACCGCCCGCTAGTGGCGGGTATCCATATGATGCCTGACCAGCTCCTCGGCGATCTGCACGGTATTGAGCGCCGCACCTTTACGCAGATTGTCCGACACCACCCACATGTTGAGGCCGTGCGGCACGCTCGCATCCTGGCGGATGCGCGAGACGAAAGTGGCGTCCTCGCCGACGCATTCGCCCGGCGTCACATAGCCGCCGTCGGCGCGCTTGTCGAGCACGATCACGCCTTCCGCCTCGGCCAGCGCTTCGCGCGCTTCGTCTTCATTCAGGCGGTCGTGAAATTCGATATTCACCGCCTCGGCATGGCCGATAAAGGTCGGCACCCGCACGCAGGTCGCGCTGACCGCGATATCCGGATCCAAAATCTTCTGGGTCTCGAGCATGATCTTGGTTTCTTCCCGCGTCGAGCCGTCCGCCATAAAGCTGTCGATTTGCGGAATCACGTTGAACGCGATGGTCTTGGGAAAAATTTCCGGCGCCTTGCGGTCGTTCATAAAGATGGCGCGGGTATGGTTGAACAGTTCATCCATCGCGCTCTTGCCCGAGCCCGACACCGATTGATAAGTAGAAACGACGATGCGCTTGATCGGCACCAAATCATGTAAGGGCTTCAGCGCCATCACCATCTGGATGGTGGAGCAATTGGGATTGGCGATGATATTACGCTGGCGGAAATCGGCGATCGCTTCGCGGTTCACTTCCGGCACGATGAGCGGCACATCCTCGTCCAAGCGGAATTCGGACGTGTTGTCGATCACCACGCACCCCGATTCCGCGGCGCGCGGCGCGTGCTCGCGCGACACTGCCGAGCCCGGCGAGAACAGGCCGAAATCGACGCCACTGAAATCGAAATCCTCGAGCGCGCGCACGGTGAGGACCACATCTTCGCCGAACGACAATTCCTTGCCGACCGATTTGCGCGACGCCAGCGCCACCACCTCATCGGCAGGAAAGTCGCGTTCAGACAACACGCTGAGAATTTCCCGGCCGACATTGCCCGTGGCGCCGACAACCGCAACTTTATAGCCCATGGTTTTTCGCCCCTATTCTCCGCCGCCACTCACCTTATGCGCTGAACTTGATGCGCTGAGCTTGCCCATTTCCCTGAGCACCGCGTCGCCCATCACATCGGTCGACACCCGGGCGGTTTTCTCCGACATGATATCGGCGGTCCGGAGGCCGCCGGTAAGGACGTTCTTCACCGCCTGCTCGACCAATTCCGCTTCGGCCATCATATCGAAGGAGTAGCGCAGCATCATCGCATAGCTCAGCATCATCGCCACCGGGTTGGCCAGACGCTGCCCGGCAATGTCGGGCGCCGAGCCATGCACCGGCTCGTAGAGCGCTTTGCGTTGCCCA
Organism: Alphaproteobacteria bacterium MarineAlpha10_Bin2; assembly: GCA_002937555.1. Classification (GTDB taxonomy): domain Bacteria; phylum Pseudomonadota; class Alphaproteobacteria; order UBA828; family UBA828; genus PTKB01. The sequence goes on from PTKB01000056.1 coordinate 7,003, forward strand.
TCCGCGCCGGGCGCACCGAGCGAGGCCGACGGCAGCATGCCGAGCGATCCGGTCAACATCGCGGCGCAGTCCGAAAGGATGTCGCCGAACAGATTGCTGGTGACGATGACGTCAAACTGTTTGGGATTGCGCACCAACTGCATGGCGCAATTGTCGGCATACATATGGTGTAGCTCGACATCCGAATATTCGGCCTCATGCAGCGCGGTCACGACCTCGCGCCAAAAGACGCCGGATTCCATCACATTCGCCTTCTCCACCGAATGCACCTTATTGGAGCGCTTGCGCGCCAGCTCGAAGGCGACGCCCGCGACGCGCTGAATTTCGGGCTCGGTATAGACTTCCGTATCGAAGCCGCGCCTGGTGCCGTCGGGGAGCGTATCTATGCCGCGTGGCTCGCCGAAATAAACCCCGGCGGTGAGCTCGCGCACGATCATCAGATCGAGCCCGGAGATGATGTCCTCCTTCAGGGAGGAGGCGTCGGCGAGCCCGTCGAACACCGTGGCCGGGCGCAGGTTTGCGAACAAATCCATTTCCTTGCGCAGCCGCAGCAGTCCGTTTTCGGGCCGTTCTTCGCGCGGCACATTGTCCCATTTCGGCCCGCCGACGGAGCCGAACAGCACTGCGTCGGAGGCCAGCGCATGGGCCATCGTTTCGTCGGTCAGCGACGTGCCATGGGCATCATAGGCAGCGCCGCCGGCGAGGTCTTCTTGGACTTCGAATGCGGCGCCGCGATGGTCGTTCATCCAATCGATCATGCGCGCCACTTCATGCATCACTTCGGGACCGATGCCGTCGCCCGGCAACATCAGAATTTTTTTGTTTGAGCTCATATTCATGTCCGGTTAGGGGTTTCGCGCGCGCTTAACGGTAGAGCCAAGGCAATGCAGCCTTTTGCTTCGCTTCGAAGGCGCCGATCTCGGCCCCCTTTTGCAGCGTGATTTCGATATCGTCGAGGCCGTTCAGCAGGCGGTGCTTGCGCGACGCTTCGATTTCGAACGTGACCGTCGCGCCGTCCGCCAAGGTGATGGTTTGCGCTTCGAGATCGACAGCCATCTCGCAAGCTTGCGGATTATCCGCCAGCGCCATCAGTTCATTGACCTTGGCTTCCTCCAGGACGATCAGCAACAACCCGTTTTTGGTGCAGTTGTTGAAGAAAATATCGGCGAAACCAGGCGCGATGACACAGCGAATGCCAAAATCGTCGAGTGACCAGGGCGCATGCTCGCGGCTCGAGCCGCAGGCGAAATTATCGCCGGCGATCAGGATTTTGGCGTTCCGGTAGGGCTCGCGGTTGAGCACGAAATCGGGCTTTTCTTTGTCCTCCATGTCATAGCGGAAATCATGGAACAGGCCCTTGCCCAGCCCGGCGCGTGTGATGGCGCTTAAATATTGCTTGGGAATGATCTGGTCGGTATCGACATTGATCATCGGCAACGGCGCCGCCGGCCCCGAAAGCGTAGTAAATTTTTTCATCTCTTTCGCCTTTGTCTATCCGCTATGACGCCAGTTCTCGCACGTCGACAAAATGCCCTTCGATGGCCGCCGCCACCGCCATGGCCGGGCTCACGAGATGGGTGCGGCCGTCACGCCCCTGACGGCCCCTGAAATTGCGGTTGGACGTCGAGGCGCACCGTTCGCCGGGCTGCAACATGTCGCCGTTCATGGCGATGCACATGGAGCAGCCCGGATCGCGCCATTCGAAGCCCGCCGCAACCAGGATCTTGTCCAAGCCTTCCGCCTCGGCCTGCGCCTTCACCAGACCGGAGCCCGGCACCACCATGGCGCTAACGCCTGCGGCCAGGGTGCGGCCCTTGGCCACTTCGGCGGCGGCGCGCATATCTTCGATGCGGCCATTGGTGCAAGAGCCGATAAAGGCGCGATCGATCTTGATGTCGGCGATCGGCTGATTGGCTTTGAGGTCCATATAGTCGAGCGCCTGCTGAATGGCGTTCTTCTGCTTGTCGTCCGCCGCCGCTGCCGGATCCGGCACCCGGCCGTCGATCGGCGCCACGTCTTCCGGGCTGGTGCCCCAGGTGACCTGCGGCGCGATGGCCTCGGCGTCGAGCGAGACTTCCTTGTCGTACGCGGCGCCGGGGTCCGACGGCAGCGAGCGCCAATAGTCGAGCGCCGCGTCCCAATCCCCATCCTTCGGCGCCATCGGGCGTCCTTTGACATAAGCGAAAGTGGTCTCGTCGGCGGCAATCAGGCCCGCCCGCGCGCCGCCCTCGATGGTCATGTTGCACACCGTCATGCGCCCTTCCATGGAAAGCGCGCGGATGGCACTGCCTACATATTCAATCACATGGCCGGTGCCGCCGGCGGTGCCGATGGCGCCGATGATGGCGAGGATCATGTCTTTGCCGGTGACGCCCAGCGGCAGGTCGCCGTCGACCGAGACGCGCATGTTCTTGGGCCGCTTCTGCACCAGGGTCTGGGTCGACAGCACATGCTCCACTTCGCTCGAGCCGATGCCGAAAGCGAGGCAGCCGAAAGCGCCATGCGTCGCCGTATGGCTGTCGCCGCACACCAGCGTGATGCCGGGCTGGGTGGCGCCCTGTTCCGGCCCGATGATATGGACGATGCCTTGGCGCTCGTCCATGAGCGGAATCAGCGGCACGTTGAAATCGGCGCAGTTCTTCACCAGGGTTTCGAACTGCACGCGCGCCTGATCGTCTTCGATGCGCTCGCCGCGATTGGTGGTCGGAATGACATGATCCGGCACGGCAAGCACCGCGTCGGGCCGGCGCACCGGGCGGTCGTTGTTGCGCATGCTTTCGAAACCGGGCCAGCTCGTGACCTCGTGAGTCAAATGCATGTCGATATACAACAGCGACGTGCCGTCATCGTTTTCGGCGACGACATGGCTCTCCCATATCTTGTCGAACAGGGTCTTTCGCGTGCTCATCTGCCGTTCCTCCTGCGCCGCCCGGGCGGTGTTTGTCGGGAATTGCTGGGGTCTTCAGTCGGTCGTCGCCTGGTTTTTGGCTTTGGCGCCGTCCGCCGCCGCGCGGGCGGGGCGGTCATCGCGCTTCTCGCGGATGCGCGCCGATTTGCCGCGCCGGCCGCGCAGATAATATAGCTTCGCCCTTCTCACCGCGCCGCGTTTGGCGATCTCGATCTTGGCGATGCGCGGCGAATGCAGCGGAAACACGCGCTCCACGCCTTCGCCGTGCGATATCTTGCGCACCGTAAAGGAGGAATTCACGCCTCTATTCTTGCGTGCGATGCACACCCCTTCGAACAACTGGATACGCTCGCGCGTGCCTTCCGTCACTTTCACATGGATGCGCACGGTATCGCCGGGGGCAAATTCCGGCACGTCGTGATCGGCGGTCAGTTTGGCGACATTTTCTTGGTTCAATTGCTCGATGATATTCATGGTTTTGCCCTCGTGTTAGCGCTTCTCAAATGCATGCCAGCCCACAGGTCGGCGCGCCGTTCGCGCGTGGTTTTTTCGGCCTCGGCGCGGCGCCAGGAGCGTATACGCTCGTGATCGCCGCTCAGCAATACCGCCGGTACGTCCTTGCCTTCGAAGCTGCGCGGACGGGTGTAATGGGGATATTCCAAGAGGCCGTTTTCGAAACTCTCTTCGTCAAGCGATTCAGCGGCGCCAACCACTTCGGGCAGGACGCGCACGCAGGCATCGATCACTGCCAGAGCGGCGATCTCGCCGCCCGACAGCACATAATCGCCGATGCTCATTTCCTCGATGCCGCGGCTTTCCAGTACGCGCTCGTCGACGCCTTCGAAGCGCCCGCAAATAAACGTCGCACCTTCGCCGGCGGCGATTTCGCGCACCCGGGATTGGCTGAGCGGCACGCCACGCGGCGTCAAATAAATTACCGGCGCCGCACTGCCGCCGGCGACCGCCGCGTCGATTGCCGCGGCCAACACATCGGGGCGCATCACCATGCCGGGGCCGCCGCCGAACGGCTGGTCATCGACGGAGCCATGTTTGTCATGCGCATGATCGCGGATGTCGAGGAATTCGAGCGACCAAATCCGATTTTCCAAGGCACGCCCGGCAAGGGCGCCGGCCAACGGCCCGGGAAACATCTCGGGATAAAGCGTCAGCACCGTGGCGCGCCAGGTTGCCGACGCATTGCCGGCGGCGCCATTGCCGCCTCTGGGATCGCCGCTCATCGCTTTTCCGCGTCGCCGGCAACGCCGGCCTCGATTTCCGCCGGCGGATCGATCACCAGCGAGCCCGCCGCCAAGTCGATTTCGGGTACGTTTTCGCGGGTGAACGGAAACAGGATCGGACGATCCATTTCGCGTTCTATCTCGATGACATCGCCGGCGCCGTAATCATAGATGCCGCGCACCACGCCATAGGTTTCGCCGCTCGCGGTGCGGGCACTGAGGCCGATCAGGTCGGCGTGATAATACTCGTCCTCTTCCGTGTCGGGCAGCGCGTCGCGGGCGACAAAGAGGCGCGTGCCCTGCATCGCTTCCGCCGC
>PTKB01000057.1 GCA_002937555.1 Alphaproteobacteria bacterium MarineAlpha10_Bin2
GCCGGCCAAGGCGTCGTAGGACACCACGGCGCCGGGCGGAATGCGTAGGAGCGCCTCCCACACCTTGAGTTGGAAATTGGTACCGCGCAGATCGAGGGCGAGCCGTCCGCCAGCGGCGGCGAAGATACGCGCCGCGGTTTCGCCGGTTAGTTTCCGGTCCTCGCGAAAATCCGCGTTACGCCAGCGCTGCTTGAAATCCTCGAGCGGCGTCGGCGAGGCCGCATCGTCGGCAAAGCCGAGGGCGCAGACACCGCGCTCGGTTTCGCCTATGAAGCACGGCCCGAAGGGGCTCGGGTGGACGCCGTAGGCGATCTCCACGCCGTCGCCATCGCGTTTGAAATCGCCCGGCGTCATGGCCTCATAGGTGACGAACAAATCGTGCAGCCGGCCGGGGCCGGAGAGGCCAGAATCATAGGTGGCATCCAGCACGGAAGCCGAATCCGCCAAGCGCCGGCGGGCATGGTCGAGGGTGAGGTATTGCACGAAGCGCTTCGGCGAAATACCGGCCCAGCGCTTGAACATGCGCTGGAAATGGGCGGCGCTGAGGCCCACCGCTTCGGCCACTGTCTCCAGCTCCGGCTGATCGCGGTAATTTTCCTCCAAATAGGAGATTGCCTGTTCGACGCGGGCGTAATCGCGCGATTGATGATGTAATTCGGTGATTTGGCTCATGGCGCTGTCCGCTCTCCAATGTTCGTCTTCAACAGCAACCTAGAACAACGGCGAACGCGGGCCCACCCGATAGTTGCGCGTTCAAAACTCGTCGAGCGGGCGGACAGTCACCGTATGATCCAAGGGTCCGTGTCCAGCGCCGAAGCCGGGCGCGGCGAGGATGGCGCGGCGCACATATTCGCGCCCGCGGGCAACCGCATCGCGTAGTACCATGCCCTGGGCAATGCCGGTGGCGATCGCCGAAGCGAGCGTGCAGCCGGTGCCGTGGGTGTGATTGCTCTCGATGCGCTCGGCCTCGAACATCTCCATCCCATCATCTGTTTGCAGCACGTCGGTCACCCGCGCATCGGTCATGTGGCCGCCCTTGAGCAACACCGCCGGCACGCCGAGGGTATGCATCATTTCGGCGGCATGCACCATATCGTCGCGGCTCGCGACGGGAAATCCGGTGAGCGCTTCGGCCTCGGGAATGTTCGGCGTGATGACCGATGCGCGCAGGATCAAACGCGCCTTGAAAGCCTGCATGGCGTCTTCTTCGAGAAGCGAATCTCCGCTCTTGGCGACAAGCACCGGATCGACCACCAAAGGGATGTCCTTCGCCTTGGCATCGATGACATCGGCCACGGCCTCGATAATATCGTTGCTGTACAACATGCCCGTCTTGATGCAATCGACGCCGATATCATCGAGCATCATGCGCATTTGCCACGCCACCATGTCGGCGGACACCGGCTCGATGCGGGCGACGGATTTGGTATCCTGCGCGGTCAGAACGGTAATTGCCGTTCCGCAATAGCCGCCGAGCGCCGTCACGGTCTTGACGTCGGCCTGAATACCGGCGCCGCCGCCGGAATCGGACCCGGCGACGATAAGGACGCGGCCCTTCACCGGATCGGCGCTCCGGAACGTGTCCTCGAGCTTATTTGGATTGCCATTGCGCCGCCTCACGCATGGCGCTGACAATGTCGCCTACGACCTCATCGATCAAGGTTTCATCGTCGCCTTCGGCCATCACGCGCACCACGGGCTCGGTGCCGGACTTCCGGATCAACAGACGGCCGTCCTGTCCCAACCGGGACTCGCCTTCGGCGATGGCGCTCTTCACCTGGGTGAAGTCGAGCGGGTCATGCTGGCCATAGGTGACGTTGCGCAAGGTTTGCGGAATGGGCGAGAACACCCGCGCGGCCTCGCTCGCGCGCCGGCCGGAGGCGGCCAACACGGCCAGGGTCTGCAAGGCGGCGATTAAACCGTCGCCGGTGGTGCTGTAGTCGCTGAGAATAATATGGCCGGACTGCTCGCCGCCGAGATTGAAACCATATTGGCGCATATGCTCGACCACATAGCGGTCGCCCACTTTGGTGCGCTCGAGGGTGAGGCCGATATTCTTGAGGTAGCGCTCGAGGCCGAGGTTGGACATCACGGTGGCGACGATGCCGCCGCCGCGGAGACGGTCGGTGCGCGCCCAATATTCCGCGACCAAAGCCATGATTTGATCGCCGTCCAACAGCTCGCCGGTCTCGTCGCACATCATCACCCGGTCGGCATCGCCGTCGAGCGCAATGCCGAGATCAGCGCCATGGGCCACGACCGCGGCCTGCATGACGCCGCAATCGGTCGAGCCGCAGCCTTTGTTGATGTTGAGGCCGTCAGGCTCGACGCCGACCGAGACCACTTCCGCGCCCAACTCCCACAACACGCTCGGGGCGACTTTGTAGGCCGCGCCGTTGGCGCAATCGACGACGATCTTTAGCCCGTCGAGGCGCAGATTGCGCGGGAAGGTGTTCTTGGCGAATTCAATATAGCGGCCTTCGGCGTCCTCGAGCCGTTTGGCCCGACCGAGACGCGCCGGCACGGCGCGGTGGGCGACATCGCCATTGCCCATGCGCGCTTCGATTTCCGCTTCCGTCTCGTCGGAGAGCTTGTAGCCGTCGGGGCCGAATATCTTGATGCCATTGTCTTCGTAAGAATTGTGCGACGCCGAGATCATCACGCCGATATCGGCACGCAGCGAGCGCGTCAGCATGGCGACCGCCGGCGTCGGCAGCGGGCCGACCAGGATCACATCCATGCCGACGGAGATAAATCCGGCGGTCAAGGCGGGCTCCAACATATAGCCGGAGAGCCGTGTGTCCTTGGCGATAATTACCCGGTGGCGGTGATCGCCGCACAAAAACTGCGCGCCCGCTGCCTCGCCGACGCTGAGCGCAATTTCCGCCGTCATGGGCGGCTTGTTCGCCGTCCCACGGATGCCGTCTGTGCCAAAGAGCTTGTTCGCCATCGTCCGTCACTTGCCTCGGCGATCGCCGCCGCCGAGCGCGAATCGAATTGTCATTGATAGCATATCACGTTGATTCCGTGGTCGTTATGTCGGTGTTGATGGCCTGCCAGACTTTCACCGCCTGGGCGGTTTCGCGCACATCATGGACGCGGACGATCTGCACGCCTTGTGAAATTGCGTGCAGGGCGCCGGCGATCGAGCCCGGCAAACGCGCCTCGGCCGCTTCGCCTTCGCTCAGGCGAGCGATGAAAAATTTGCGCGACAGGCCGATCAGCAGCGGACAGCCGAGCGCGTGAAACAGGCTGACATCCCTTAGGATTTGCAAATTATGCGCCATGGTCTTGCCGAAACCGATACCGGGATCGGCGATCAAGCGTGCGCGCGGGATGCCGGCCGCTTCGCAAGACTCGATACGCGCTTCCAGGTAATCGAAAATGTCCAGCGCGACATGGTCGTAAACCGGCGCCTGTTGCATGGTCTCCGGCGTGCCCTGCATGTGCATGAGGATGACCGGCGCGGCACAGCGCGCCGCGACGGAAAGGCTATCGGGATCCGCCGTTAGCGCCGAGACGTCGTTGATGATTTTCGCGTCGGCCTCCAGGGCAGCGGCCATGACGGCGGCACGGCTGGTATCGATGGAGACGATCACGCCGGCGCCGGCCAGCGCTGCGATCACCGGCAGCACGCGGGCGCGTTCTTCCGCTTCGTCGGGCGCGCACGCGCCGGGGCGGGTCGAAACGCCGCCGACATCGATGATGTCAGCGCCCGCCGCGTGCATCTCCATTGCCGCCGCGATGGCGGTGGTGGAATCGAAATTCTTGCCGCCGTCGGAAAAGCTGTCGGGCGTCACGTTGATCACGCCCATGATGCGGGGCCGATCCATTCCGAGGCCGCAAACGGGCGCACGGGGTGATTCGATCCGATTCACCAGGCCCGATAGGCGCTGCCCCGCTGCACTGCCGGCCTCACCGGCGCGGTTCTCCAGATCGGCGCGGCCGAGACGCGTCCGCGTTTCCTGCCCGGCGGTGATGAGGATGAGTTCGAATTGATCGGCAGCGCCCGGCGTCGCGGTCACGGGGCGCAGATAGATGCGTGCGCCGTCGCAATTCCCCGGCCACGGTATGTCCTGTGGGGAAGAGGCATTCATCCGATTGCCTTAGGTGGCGGCGATGCGCGGACCGGGGAGCGAATCCGCGAGGCTAGGATCCAGGCTGCGGTTTGGGCTCAAGATTACCGGTACTGGCGGCGGCGCCCGAGTTCGGCACGGTGCCGCGTTTGCCGCGCCGGGGTGGCGGCTCGCCATCTTCCGGCCGCGAGAAGGTTTCGCCGCGGAGAATGGCCGTGATTTCGTCGCCGTTCAGCGTCTCATATTCGAGCAATGCCTCGGCCAGGCGATGAAGCTGGTCTTCATTGGCGCTCAGAATGTCCTGCGCCCGCTTATAGCCTTCATCGACAATGCGGCGCACTTCGCGGTCGATGGCGTTGGCGGTCTCTTCGGACACATGCTTGGTCTGGGTTACGGAATGTCCGAGGAAAACTTCCTGTTCGTTTTCGTTGTAGCTGAGCGGGCCCATTTCGTCCGACATGCCGAACTTGGTCACCATGCTGCGCGCGACCTGGGTCGCCATCTTAATGTCCGATGAGGCGCCGCTGGTCACCTTGTCGTAACCGAATACCATTTCTTCGGCGATGCGCCCGCCCATGGCGACGGCGATATCGGATTCGAGTTTTTCACGGCTGAGCGAGATGCGGTCGCCCTCCGGCAGGCGGACGACCATGCCGAGGGCGAGGCCGCGCGGAATGATGGTGGCTTTGTGGATCGGATCGGAGGCCGGCAAGTGGATGGCGACGATTGCGTGACCGCCTTCATGATAGGCGGTGAGACGCTTCTCTTCGTCGGTCATCACCATCGAACGGCGCTCCGCGCCCATCATCACCTTGTCCTTGGCGTCCTCGAATTCCGCCATGGTGACGACGCGCTTGCCGCGCCGCGCCGCGAGGAGCGCCGCCTCGTTCACCAGATTGGCCAAATCGGCGCCGGAGAAGCCCGGCGTGCCGCGCGCGGTGGTGCGCGGGTTGACGTCGGGCGCGAGCGGAACTTTACGCATATGTACTTTGAGAATTTTTTCGCGCCCCAAGACGTCCGGATTGGGCACCACGACCTGTCGGTCGAAGCGGCCCGGTCGCAGAAGCGCCGGATCCAGCACATCGGGACGGTTGGTGGCGGCAATCAGAATGACGCCTTCGTTGGCTTCGAAGCCGTCCATCTCAACCAGCAACTGGTTGAGGGTCTGTTCGCGCTCATCGTTGCCGCCGCCGAGACCGGCGCCACGGTGCCTGCCGACGGCATCGATCTCGTCGATGAAAATCAGGCAGGGCGCGTTCTTCTTGCCCTGTTCGAACATGTCGCGCACGCGGCTGGCGCCGACGCCGACAAACATCTCGACGAAATCCGAGCCCGATATGGTGAAAAACGGCACATTGGCTTCGCCGGCAATGGCGCGTGCCAATAGGGTTTTACCGGTTCCGGGAGGGCCGACGAGCAGCACGCCCTTGGGGATTTTTCCGCCGAGCTTCTGGAATTTCTGCGGATCGCGCAGATATTCGACGATTTCCTCGAGCTCCATCTTGGCTTCGTCGATGCCGGCGACATCGTCGAATGTCACCCGGCCCTGGCGCTCGGTCAGCAGCCTGGCGCGCGATTTGCCGAAGCCCATCGCCTTGCCGCCGCCCGACTGCATCTGACGCATGAAAAAGATCCATACGCCGACCAAAAGCAGCATCGGGAACCACGACAATAAAATACTCAGGAACGGCACGCCGCCTTCAACCGGCGCGGCCATGATCTGCACCTGGTGGGCGCGCAGCGTCGCCACCAGGGTCGGGTCGTCCGGGGTGAAGGTGTTGAACTCCCGGCCGTCGATATAATGGCCGGTCAGCGTCTGGCCCTTAATGGTGACGTCCGACACCTGCCCTTTTTCGACATCGGCGATGAACTCTGAGAACGCCAATTCATGGCTCGGGCTACGCGTCGAGCCGCCCTGGAACAGTTGGAACAGCGCCACCAATAACAGACCGATGATGATCCAAAGCGCTATGTTCTTGCCGAAATTACCCAATCGAATGTCCTCATCCCTCGTGCGGCCAACAATTCGCCGGAATCACTCCGCGAACGCCGTAATTTGCCACTTAATATTCAATAATATACCGGTTTTACACAATATTTCTAAAAATTGTGGTGAAGGCCCTCACGCAACCGGGCCAAACACATTCCCGCCACGCTTCTCCGCCGCAAATAATTCCGCCTGAAAACCGCGCTCGGCGGCCGATCTGACATAGTTTAGATGGGGTACCGCGAGCAGCCCGTCAAGGTCCCGAAACGCCGGCAGCGCCGGGCGGGCGGGCGGCGGAATCTGATCCAGCGCCGGTCCGCTATCCGCTATTGTTCGGCGCAGTTGTGAAATCCCCTCGGTTCCGAGCCTCCCGAGCGTGCATGACCCCTTGATTTCGGCGCGCCGGGGGAGCGTCGCGCGGAAGCGGTTGTCCCACACCAGCCGTTCGCCTGGTTGCATGGTCACCGGATCCGCGACGGCGCCGGGCTCGCGGCAGATCAACAGCATGCCGCGATACGGCAAGATGCGGCAGCCGCCAAGGGTGGCGCCGCGCTTGGGATAGCCGGCGCGCAATTGCTCCGACAAGTGTTCGACGCGCTCGAGGCGGGCGCCGAACCGGCGGGCGCCGACGCTCGCCACCAAGCGGTCGAGGACGCGCAGGGACACCGCCTGCGGCGCGCTTTGCCAGGCGCCCCAGTCAAGGCGGAAGAAGCCGGCCGGATGGGCTGCCGCCGCGCGCGCCAGCAACTCACCGCAGGCGATATCGAGCGCCGCGCGGTCTTGGCCGGCACGGCGCGCCGTGCGCGCAAGGCGGGCCGCGGTCATGCCCTCGCCGCCCAGCGTTTCGAGCGCCACCGCCAAACGGGTGCGGGCATAGGCGGAACTGCGGTTGGACGGATCGTCGATCCAGGCTTGCGCGCTGACCCGCAGCACTGCTTTCAAGCGGCACTCGGGCACTGAGAGGAGCGGGCGAATAAGACGCACCGCACGGCCGCACGGCGTTTCCAGGTCATGTACCAGCGGCATCGCCGCCAAGCCATCGCCGCCGCTGCCGGCCGAAAGCCTGAGCAACACGGTCACCGCCTGATCTTCCAACTGATGGCCGCTCAACAGGTGGAGCACGTGATAGCGCGCGCACCACGCGGCCAGGCGGGCGATCCGCGCCGCCCGCGCCGCCGCCTGCACGCCGCTCTTGGGCTTCTGCCCGCGCCACGGCAGCGTACAATGCGCGATGCCGCGCGCTTTCAGCCAGCTCGCCACCTGATGCGCTTCGGCGGGGGATTCTTGGCGCAGGCCGTGTTCGACGGTGAGCGCCGTGACGCGGCCCTTGCGTCGGCGCGCCCAGCGATCGGCCAGCAGGCAAAGCGCCAGGCTGTCGGAACCGCCGGAGACCGCGACGGCGAGATGCGGGGCCGGCTCAAAAGGCCCGGCCGGCGTCATCAGACGGGCGAACTCGGCGAGGCTTAAGGGTTTGGCGGAAGCGGGCGCGCGGTCGGGCGGGACAATATCAGGCGTCTTCATGGCGTTGTCTCGACTGCCCGGCAGGCGCGCGCGTATCGGCTAAGGGCAACGTGCCGCGTTGCGCCCGCGCTCCGCCGCCTGGCGCACATTGACCGGCATGTCGGGATATTTGCGGTCCAGCTCCGCGAACGCTTGGCAGGCTTCGCGCGTGCGCTCCAAATTGGCCAGCGCCATGCCGAGCTTGACCATGTTGTCGGGCGCCTTGCCGCCTTCGGGATATGTCTGGAGATTGGTCGCGTAGATGCGCGCGGCATCGCCGAACATCTTTCTGGCATAGAAAGTCTCGCCGCGCCAAAAGGATGCGTTGTCGGCCAGCGGATGGTCGCCATGGACCTCGATGAAGGCGCTGAGCACGCTGTCGGCTTCGTCATATTGCGCCTTGCGCAGCAGACCGAGCGCGTATTTGTAACGTTCCTCCGGCGTGCCGTCCGGCAGAACCGAAGCGCGCGCTGTTTGTTGGGGCTCGGGCGCGATCGGCTCGGCGACGCCGTCCTCGAGCGGGATGGTGCCGAGAATACGCGGCGCGCCGGAAGGTTGATATCCTTCATCGGTGTCGACCAGCGAGTTGGCGCCGCCGGTCCGCGCCGGATCGCTGCCGGCGGGATCGGGCAATTCGAGAGTTTGGCCGTTGCCGGACGCGGCCTGGGATGTCGATTCAAGCGCGGTGAGACGGAAATCCACATCCGCCACGAGCTTTCCGAGACGCGCATCCATGCGTTCGATCAGGTTTCGCAACTCGTCGAACTGGCCTTCGATCCTGCGCATCTCGTTTTGATCGATTTGATCAATCCGCGATTCGACTACAGCCAGCCGGCGGTTGGAAACGTCGTCCGTGGCGGGCGACGACGAACCCGCCGATGCCGCCGCCTCACCGCCACTCTTGGTGAAGACATATTGCTGCAATTCCTGAAATTGCTTGGACAACGATGCCAGATTGCCTTTTAGAAGCTCAATCTGGCTGCGCAGAACCGTCGTGTCATTCTGCGCATCGGCCGGCGACGAAAGCGCGAGAAACGCCGCCAGCCCGACTGCGAGCAGAGCCGCGTTCAGCGCCCTCATCGGCTTCTTCGGCATCATCGGCATCACCCGGCCGCCACGCTGACAGAATCGGGCTAATTCACCACCGTGACGGAGCGCCGGTTGAGGCTCCAGGATTCCTCGTTATGGCCGAGCGCGTAAGGGCGTTCCTTGCCGTAACTGGTGGTGTTCAAACGTGACGAATCCATCCCGAAGGCGATCAGATAATCACGTGCCGCCGTCGCGCGGCGTTCGCCAAGCGCCAAGTTATATTCGCGCGTTCCGCGCTCGTCGGCGTGGCCTTCGATCATGATGCTATGCTCCGGGAAGAGACGCAGCCACTCGGCCTGGCGCTCCAGGGTGCGCCGTCCTTCCGGCGTCAAAACCGCACTGTCATAATTGAAAAACACACGGTCGCCGACATTCTGTACGAGGTCTTCCTGGGTCCCGGGAATGGGCGCTGAGGGATCGACCGAGGCAACTTCCACTTCACCACCGCCGCCACTGGAATCGCTCGTCTGCGCGGACGAGGTCTCAGTTGCATCGCCGTCGCCGACGGTTGCAGCGCTATCGTCGGACGTGCTTTCGCAAGCCGCCACAATCAGCAATACGGCGGCCAAGGCCACGATCCGTTTTGCTCCAAAAATTCTCTTCCACATCAGGTCGCTCCCTCAAGTAAGATTCAGATTGCCGACGGCTCGGGCGAGGCGCATGCGGTGCGAAAAGCATTCCGGCCTGTTTTGCCGAGCCAGTAGATAAACAAGTTTAAAAGGGTCTTATTTATGATTGCCGATATGTAATGCCTGTGATTTTTCAAGAATCGGCAAAATAAGTGTGCCAACTTATAACTCTCGATATTCATGGGATCAAGGGCGACCAAGCCGGATCGGAAGCCGCCGTGGTCGTGAACAATATCATCTCATGATGGCCGGTGATATCGACCGTGACCAATTCCGAAGAATCGGGATTGCGCTCGGTTTGCCTAAAAAACATCAAGACCCGCCCGTTGGGCGCCCATGTCGGACCCTCCACCAGAAAATCCTGCGATAAGATGCGTTCTCCGGTGCCTTCCGGTTTTATCACGCCGATAGAGAATCTCCCTCTATAGCTTTTGGTGAAGGCAATCAAATCTCCGCGAGGTGACCACACCGGCGTGCCGTAGCGGCCTTTGCCGAAAGTAATGCGCCGCGCCTTCGATCCTTGGCGGTCCATGACATAAATCTGCTGCTCGCCGCTGCGGTCGGATTCGAAGACGATCTGTTGGCCGTCCGGCGAATAGGAGGGCGCGGTATCGATGGCGCCATTATCGGTCAACCGGCGCACTTTGTGGCTGCGCAAATCCATTTCGAACAAATCCGAATTGCCGTCCGCCGCATAAGTTAGGACGACGCTGTTGCCGTCGGGCGAGAAGCGCGGCGCGAAGGTCATGCCGGGAAAATTTCCAAGCACTTCCTGCTGCCCCGAATCGATCCTGCGCAACACCACCCGGGGGATGCCATTCTCGTAAGACAGATAGGTAATCTCCTGGGCCGTCGGCGAAAAGCGCGGCGTCAGCACCAGCTGTTTGCCGTCGGACAGAAACCGCAGATTTTCGCCGTCCTGGTCCATGATCGCGAGGCGCTTGATGCGCGCATCGAGCGGGCCGGTCTCGGCGATGTAGACGATACGCGTATCGAAATAGCCGACTTCGCCGGTCAGCCGTTCATAGATGGCGTCAGTCACCTTATGGGCAATGCGCCGCCATTGGCTCGACGCGCTACCGAGGCGCAATCCGACCAAATGCTGTTCGGCAAATATGTCCCACAGACGGAATTCGACTTCCAATTTGTCTCCGGCCATGATTCGCACACGGCCGGTCACCAGGGCCTGGGCGTTGATCTGACGCCAATCGGCGAAGCGCGGCCCGCTCAGCATGGCCTCCGGGCGCTGGATAAAGGCGCGTTGGTCGATGGGGCGGAACAGACCGGAGCGTTCCAGATTGCGCGCCACGACTTCGGAAATTCTGCGTCCGAACTTTGCCGCGTCGTCGGATTCGCCGTAGAGATCGGAAATCGCGACCGGCATCGGCTCCACTTGCCCGCGCGTGATATCGACGCGCAGATCGGCCTGCGCAGAGACCAGCGGGACAACAATGGCGAAGGTCAGGGCAAGCAGCCACAGGGTGGTGCGCAACGGCCCTCCCCGGCGGTCATACGCGGCCTTGCGTGGTTCACTCCCGGTCTCGCAAATCATGCGTCTCGTCTCCGCTTCGTCATCATGTTGATAGTCGCATCTTATACAGGCGGGCGAAATATCATCGTAACATCGCGCCACTCATTATAGTCATCGCCAAAGCGCCGCAACGCTTTGATCGGGCTCGCTTTCTGAACCGCGCGGCGGGCGCTCTCCGCCATCGCGCGGAAATTCGGGTCCTCGGCGTAATTGGCGCCGAGAATCTCGGCGCTTTGCACCGCGCCGTCGCGCCCCAATCGAATGCGGATCGTGACCACCAAATCGCCGGCGTCGCGCACACCCGCCGGCACGCTCCAATTTGCTTCCACCTGGGTCTTGATCAATGCCGCAACCTGATTGGCGAGCGCCAGCTTCATCGCCCGCGTGCGCTGGGGCTGGTCCTGTTTCTCGGCCTTCGGCTTGGGCGGTGGCGTATCCGCCACATTGGCGAGGAGCGTGCTGAACTCGGGCTCAGGTTTTGGTTTCTCCTTGGGCTCTTCTTCGGCGACGCTTTTCAACAGCGAATTGAAACTGTGTTGCGCTGGCGCCGGCTTGGGACGCGGCTTGGGCACGCTGGCTTGGCGCACCGGCGCCGGCTCGGGCTCCGG
>PTKB01000058.1 GCA_002937555.1 Alphaproteobacteria bacterium MarineAlpha10_Bin2
ACATGAGCGATGCGAACATCATCGACGGCAAGGCCATCGCCGCCAATCTGCGCGCCGATATCGGCCGCCGGGTCGCGCTCCTGAAGGAGAGCCATGGCGTGACTCCGGGCCTCTCGGTGGTGCTGGTCGGTGAGGATCCGGCGAGCGAGGTTTATGTGCGCAACAAGGGCAAGTCGACGCTTGAAGCCGGCATGAATTCGAATACCTATACGCATTCCGCCAGCGCCAGCCACGCCGAGGTCATGGCCAAGGTCGAGGAACTTAACGCCGACGCCGCCGTGCACGGCATATTGGTGCAGCTGCCGCTCCCCGAT
This sequence comes from Alphaproteobacteria bacterium MarineAlpha10_Bin2, assembly GCA_002937555.1. Lineage (GTDB taxonomy): Bacteria > Pseudomonadota > Alphaproteobacteria > UBA828 > UBA828 > PTKB01. Next base: position 315 of record PTKB01000058.1, read on the forward strand.
CAGGTCGATTCCGACGCCATCCTCAACGCCATCAATCCTGACAAGGATGTCGACGGCTTTCATACCCTGAATGTCGGGCGCCTCAACAGTGGTCAGGACGCCATGGTGCCATGCACGCCGGTCGGCTGCCTGTTGATGCTGAAGGAGGCCATGGGCGATCTCACCGGCATGCAGGCGATCGTCGTCGGGCGCTCGAATATCGTCGGCAAGCCGATGGCGGCGCTGCTGTTGAAAGAGCATTGCACTGTGACCATCGCCCATTCGCGTACCCGGGACTTGGCGGCTGAATGCCGGCGCGCCGATATCGTCATCGCCGCGGTGGGCCGCGCGCGTATGGTGCGCGGCGACTGGATCAAGCCCGGCGCCACTGTGATCGATGTCGGTATCAACCGGATCGAGGACGCCAGCAAGAAATCCGGCACGCGCCTCGTCGGCGACGTGGATTTCGACGAAGCGGTCAAGGTGGCGGGCGCCATCACGCCGGTGCCGGGCGGCGTCGGCCCGATGACCATCGCCTGTCTCCTCAAGAACACCCTCACCGCCGCCTGCCGCCAGGCCGGCGTGCCGGAACCGGAATGACGGCAATGAATAAGGACAGGCTATGACCGGAAGCCTCGGAAGTTTAGCGATCGCGCTGGCGCTGTTTATCGGCATTCACCTGGTGCCGGGCGTGCCGGGTTTGCGTAAGGCGTTGCAGGGCGCAGTGGGCAAGCGGGTCTACCGCGCCGTGTTTTCGCTGAGCGCCATAGGCGGCCTGGTGTGGATCGTCTTCGCCCATATGGATGCGCCCTATACCGAGCTCTGGGAAGCGCCCGGCTGGACCCGGCTGATCCCGCTTGCCGCGGTCCATGCCGCTGGTGCTGATGTTGCTCGCCGGCATGCCCAGGCCCGGCATGCGCAAAGTCACGCGCCATCCAATGTTATAGGCAGTGTTCCTGTGGGCGGCGGCGCATATCCCGGCCAATGGCGACGCCGCCTCTGTCATGCTGTTTGGCTCTCTCATCCTGTTCGCGCTGATCGATCAGCCGCTTGCGGACGCCAGAATCCGCCGCGAAGAACCCGAGCGCTGGGCCGAGGATTTCGCCGCCACCTCGGCCATTCCGTTCCTCGCCGCGCTGCAAGGCAAGGGACGGCCGAGCCTGAAGGAAATCGGATATGCCCGAATGGGCGTCGCGCTCGTGCTTTATATCGTGATTCTGTTCGCCCATGAGCACGTCATCGGCTTCAGCGCCCTACCTGGATAAATAATCTACCTGTTGCGCAGCCGCAGACGCAGCGCGTTCAGCTTGATAAAGCCTTCCGCGTCGCGCTGATCGTAGACCGTGTCCGCTTCGAACGTGGCGTGGTCCTCGCTATAGAGGCTGGTCGGCGATTTCCGGCCCTCGACGGTGACGCCGCCTTTGTAGAGCTTGAGCCGCACCGTGCCTTCGACCGTTTTCTGGCTGTCGTCGATGGCGGCCTGAATCATTTCGCGCTCGGGCGAAAACCAGAAGCCGTTATAGATCAGCTCGGCATAGCGCGGCATTAGCTCGTCCTTGAGATGGGCGGCGCCGCGGTCGAGGCAGAGCGATTCGATGGCGCGGTGCGCCTGGAGCAGCACCGTGCCGCCCGGCGTCTCATAAACGCCGCGCGATTTCATGCCGACGAAGCGGTTTTCGACGATATCGATACGGCCGATGCCGTTGGCGCCTGCCATCTCGTTGAGGCGCGTCAGAAGGGCAGCCGGCGACAACGCTTCGCCATCGAGCGCCACCGCGTCGCCGGCGGCGAAGTCGATCTCGACCCGGCAGGGCGTATCGGGCGCGGCTTCGGGCGCGACCGAGCGCGTGAACATCTCTTCGTCGGGGCCGACCCAGGGATCTTCCAGCGCTTTGCCCTCATAGGAGATGTGCAGCAGGTTGGCGTCGGTCGAATAGGGCGGCGCGCCGCGCTTATCGCGCGGGATCTCAATCTGGTGTTTTTCGGCATAGCGCACCAGATCCTCGCGCGAGGTCAGGTCCCATTCGCGCCAAGGTGCTACGATGCGGATGTCGGGATCGAGCGCATAGTAGCCGAGCTCGAAACGCACCTGGTCGTTGCCCTTGCCGGTGGCGCCGTGGGCGACCGCGTCGGCGCCGACTTGATGGGCGATCTCGATCTGCCGCTTGGCGATCAGCGGGCGCGCGATCGAGGTGCCGAGCAGATAGACGCCCTCATAGAGCGCATTGGCGCGGAACATCGGGAAGACGTAATCGCGCACGAATTCCTCGCGCAAATCCTCGATGAAGATTTCCGTCACACCCATGGCTTCAGCCTTGGTGCGTGCCTCATCGATTTCCTCGCCCTGGCCGAGATCGGCGGTGAAGGTCACCACTTCGCAGCCGTAATGCTCCTGCAGCCAACGCAGGATGATCGAAGTATCGAGCCCGCCCGAATAGGCGAGGACGGTTTTCTTAATCGTCTGGTCTGATGCGTTTGTCATGATAGTACGCCGCGCGTGTTTGGAAGCGGGCGCAGTATAGGCAAAGTCGTGCGCGCGGCAAGAACCGGCTAATGCTCTTCGCGGTCGCGCCGGCGTTCTTCCGCCTCCGCCACCCGGTCGCGGAATTTTGGATTTACGGTGCGGTGCGGATCCGCCCCTGGCGCGACGTCTGAACGGCGATGCGCGTGCCGCTTATAGCGGTTTTCGCCGGCCGCTTCGGGCGTCATCTCGTAGCTCGGCCAGCGGATGAAGGCGAAAATCCAGATCAGGATGGCAGGGACGATGTAGGGCGCAAACAAAACAATCGGGCTCCGAAAAACGCTGGCCAAATAGGCAATAGCGAGCGAAATCAGCAACGCATAAGCCCACCATGGGCTGATCCCCGCCTTGCTGAGAATGCGCCAATAGCACCAAATGGTGATGGCGAGCATGATCAGGTTCAAGAGCCCGTGCATAAGCGGCATGGCGTTGCTCTCCTAGCGCCCGAACGGGTGGTTCGGCCAGCGGCTGAGCGCCAGCAGATAGGCTGTGATCGGCGGCCCGATGATGGGCACGAAGACGATCAGCGCCGGCCACAACGGAAGGCCGGCGCGGGCGCAGATGCGGGTCAGCGGGTAAAACACGACCACCGCGAAGATCAGCGACACAATGATGAGGGCTACGGGATTCATCGGCGTCTCATGTGAGGGCGACCGGCGGCGCAGCGGCCGGGCCGGGTTTGGAAAGACGAGCGGCGCGGGGCAGACGCACGCTTTCGGAGCGGAGCTGTCCGCAGGCAGCGAGAATATCGCGCCCGCGCGGCGTGCGCACCGGTGAGGAGTAGCCCGCCTTGTTGACGATCCGGGCGAACTCGGCGATGACGTCGGGCTCGGAACATTCATACGGCGCGCCGGGCCAGGCGTTGAACGGGATGAGATTGATCTTGGCCGGAATGCCGGCGATCAGGCGCACCAGCGCCTTGGCGTCGGCGCGCGAATCGTTGATCCCTTTCAACATGACATATTCGAAGGTGATGCGCCGCGCGTTCGACGCGCTGGGATAGCGCCGGCAGGCGTCGAGCAATTGCGCCAGCGGATATTTGCGGTTGATCGGCATCAGCTCGTCGCGCAGATCGTCGGTCACCGCATGCAACGAGATCGCCAAGCCGACGCCAAGCTCCGCACCGCAGCGCTCGATCAAGGGCGCAACACCGGCGGTCGAAAGGGTGATGCGGCGGCGCGAGATCGATAGCCCTTCCGGGTCCATGGCGATGTGCATCGCCTTGGCCACATTGTCGTAATTGAACAGCGGCTCGCCCATGCCCATCATGACGATGTTGGAGATCATCCGGCCGTCGCGGGGCGAGGGCCATTCGCCATAAGCGTCACGCGCCACCATGAACTGGGAGATGATCTCGCGCGCGTCCAAATTGCGCACCAGGCGCTGGGTGCCGGTATGGCAAAAGCGGCAGGTCAAGGTGCAGCCCACTTGCGACGACATACAAAGCGCGCCGCGATCCTCTTCTGGAATGAACACGCTTTCCGCTTCCTGCCCATCGGCGAAACGCAACAGCCATTTGCGGGTGCCGTCTTGGGATTTTTGCTCGCGCGTGATTTTCGGCCGCTCCAACGTGTAGGACGCCGCCAAAGCGTCGCGCAGGGCGCCGTTCAGCGAGGTCATGTGCGAGAAATCATCGACGCCATGATGATAAATCCAATGCCAGAGCTGCTTGGCGCGGAGTATCGCGCTTTTTTCGGGTTCGCCGATGGCCTCGACCGCGCGCGCCAACTCCGCCCGATCCATGCCGATCAGGCTCGTGAGGGTATCCGGCGGCGATGCGCTGAGCTCGTTCATGCGGTTGATATACGTGCCCAGGCCGGGAATTTCCACAGCCGCGACGCTGAGGGCGATTACGGGCAGGCCTTGACGATCGCCTTGTGGGTCTTGCTGAAGCCTTTCAGGGAATAGGTGTCGAGCGAATAGGTGTCTTTGCGCGAGGTTCCCCGAACGGTCAATTTATTGCCGCGAATCATCGCCTTGACGGCGGCTTTGTCCTCTGCGGCATTGTCGGCCCAGGCGTGCTCGTCCTGGACGACGCCGAATTTGAAGCCGCGGCCATCGATTTGCACTTTGATCGTCGAACTATCCTTGTACGGATAGCCCGAAGTGACGCTTACGTCTTCGACCACGGCGGAACCGCGGCGCCGGGTAACCATGGCGTGCGGGTCGCCGCGCTTTTTGTAATTGCCTTCCTTCTTGGTCGGCTGCGAGTACATGTAGCAAGTCAGCTTGCCGCCTTCCTGATAGGTGTAGGCGGCCCAAGCGCCGTTCTTACCCAATTTCTCCTGCGCCTGCGCGCCGCCGGCCAGAATGCCCGCTGCCAGCACGCCAGCGACAAAAATGACGCCGGCGGTAACGGCGGGCGATGCGAATAATCTCTCGAACGGGTTGCGCATGGGGCTAGGATATCCGCATCGCCTGCCCGGTTCCAGGGCATTTTCCGGCCATCGCAAAGAGAATCTTAAAGCGGTTTCGGCCGCCGCCGCGTCGGCGCGCCGTAAACATGGGCCGGCCGCGGCGCCGAGGTGGCGCGCGGATTGAGCGGCCGTTCGCCGAAGCGGCCGAGCGCCAACATGCGGTCATAGAGCACGATCGCCCCGGCAACGCCGAGATTTATCGAGAAACGCGCCGGAATCCGCACCAAATGATCGCAGCGCTCGATGAGCGCCGGCGACAGCGAGCCGCGCTCCGGGCCGAGTACATAGGCGGCGTTGAGGGGATGCGGAAAGGCGGGCAAGTCCACCGCCTCGTCCATCAGTTCGATGCCGACCAGGGCGCAACCGTCGGGCAGATTCAGTTCGCCGACGCTGGCGAAGCGATAGAACGGCAAATGTTCATGGGTTTTCGCGGTATCCGAGCCGGCGCCGTCATATTCGGCGGCGATGGTAAACACGAATCCGGCGCCAAAGGCATGCGCCGAGCGCATCAAATTGCCGACATTAAAAGGCTTGCTGACGCCCTCAATGCCGACGCCGAAATAGCCGCGCATGATATCCGTCATGGCCCTAAGCTTGCAGCCCACGCGGCCGCAAGGCAAGTTGTCTCGTGGCCGGGATCATGGATCGCATCGGAATGCACGGATCAAAATATCTCACGGCCTGCCGGCGCGCCGGATAGGCGGCGCCATGGCGGTAAAAAAGAGCGCGGATCGCGCCGTCCACGGGCAGTACGAAGCCTATCCTTATCCGCCGCGCGACCCGGCGGACGAAGCCAAACGGTTGATCACCGGCTCGCCCAGCGGCCTGGCGGAAATCGAGCATTATGTAATAGGCGGGCGAATTTCGGGCGTGGGCCCGTTCCGCGCCCTGATCGCCGGCGGCGGTACGGGCGACGCCACCATCATGCTGGCGAGCCAGTTGGCGGCACGCGCGATCGGTGCGGAGATCATTCATCTCGACATATCCGCCGCATCGCTCGATATCGCCCGCGCCCGCGCCGAGGCCCGGAATCTCGACAGCATCACCTTTCGCCAGGCCTCGCTGAACGATCTGGCGGCGCTCGGGCTTGGCCAATTCGATTACATCGATTGCTGCGGCGTGCTGCATCACCTCGAAGCGCCGGCGGAAGTTCTGCAGGAGATGGCCGGTGCGCTCAAGCCGGAGGGCGGCATCGGCCTGATGCTCTATGGCCGGTTGGGACGGACCGGCGTCTATGAGGCGCAGTCGCTGCTGCGCCTGTTGGCGGACGATCTGCCGGATCCGGCGCGGATCGAGAGAGCGCGCGCGCTGCTCGGCGATTTGCCGCCGACCAATTGGCTCAAGCGCAATTCCCATGTCGGCGATCATCAAAATATTGGCGATGCCGGCATTTGCGACTTGCTGCTGCACCGGCGCGACCGCGCCTATACGTTCGATGAAATATTTTCGCTCGCGGCGGGCGCCGATCTTCGAATCACCGGCTTCATCGAACCGGCGCACTACGATCCGCTGAACTATTTGTCGGACAGCGCGCTCAAGAAGAAAGCCGCGGCGCTGCCCTGGCCCGAGCAGTGCGCCGCCGCGGAATTGATCGCCGGCAATATGAAAGTGCATATCTGCTATCTCGTGCCCGCGAAGGCGTCACGCGCGGCGCCGCTTTCGCCGCGGGCGCCGGGCGCGGTTCCGGTGCTCAACAATGTCTCGCCCGAGGCACTCGCCGGGCGCCTCAAGGGCGCTCCGGCCATATCGCTCGATTTCGATGGTGCAAAGATTCGCCTTGCGCTGCCCGCCGAAGCGGCGGCGATGACCGCCCTGGTCGATGGCGAGCGCACATTGCCGGAAATCCGCCGCCGCCTCGGTAAAGCCGGGCAGAAAATGTCGCCGGCCGCCTTCACGCGCCAATTCGACACCCTTTACAAGGCGCTAAACGGTATAAATGCGATGCTTTTGCGATAAGCGGCAACAGTTGCGCGGCGCGGCGGCTGGGGTCATATACACGCAACCCTTAAACTGACCGACTCGAAACCGGAAAATGACCAAACCCGGACGGCAAAGCGAAATAATCGCCCGTAGCGCGCTCGATGCGGCGCTGGCGGCCACGGATTGGCGGGCGGGCGGCGGCGGCGAGCGCGCCGAAGCGCTCGAACTGTGCAAGAGCTATCTGGCGGCGGGCCGGAGCGTCCTCGAGAAGCGGCTCGAGAACGGGGCGCGCGGCAGCGCGCTGGTGGCCGGATACACCTTCCTGATCGACGAAATTCTTGGCGTCCTCCATGACCATGCGGCGGAGCGCCTGTTTGCCGAGCCCAACCCCACGAGCGGCGAGCGGCTGGCCTTCGTTGCGGTCGGCGGCTACGGCCGTGCCGAACTTTCGCCATATTCGGATATTGATCTGTTGTTTCTCCATCCCTGGAAACTCACCGGGCGCAGCGAGCAGATCATCGAATATGTGCTTTATATGTTGTGGGATATGGGCCTGAAGGTGGGCCATGCGACGCGCTCCATCGCCGACTGCCTGGCGCGCTCGAAGAGCGATATGACGATCCGCACAAGCATTCTCGAATCGCGCTATCTATGGGGCGATAAAGCGCTGTTCCGCGAACTGCGTCAGCGCTTTTGGGATGAGATCGTGCCCGGCAGCGAAGGCGATTTCGTCGCCGCCAAACTGAGCGAACGCGACGCCCGCCATCTGCGCACCGGAGATTCGCGCTATTTGCTGGAGCCCAATATCAAGGACGGCAAGGGCGGCCTGCGCGATCTCCATACCTTGTTCTGGATTGCCAAATATCTCTACCGGGTGCCGCGCTTCGCCGATTTGATCGAGCGCGGCCTCTTGACCCGCAAGGAACAGATTCGCTTCGCCCGCGCCGAAGGGTTTCTGTGGAAGGTGCGGGCGCATTTACATCTCGCCGCCGGGCGCGCCGAAGACCGCCTCACTTTCGACCTGCAACCTGAAATCGCGCGCCGCATGGGCTACGGGGACCGCGATGGCAATCTCGCCGTCGAACGCTTCATGAAGCATTATTTCCTGGTCGCCAAATCGGTCGGCGAGCTAACCCGGGTGCTGTGCGCCTCGCTCGAAGCGGACCGCATGGACAATGCGCCCAGGCGGAGCGGCGCCGGCGGGCCGTCACCGGCGGCCGACGGATTGCGCAGCGAGGGTGGCCGCCTCACCGTATTGGCCGAAGATACCTTCGACGAGCGGCCGGTGCGGCTCATTAAACTGTTCCGACTCGCGCAAACCGGGGGCCTCGATATCCATCCGCGCACGCTGCGCCTGGTTCATCAGCGCCTGCAACTGATCGACCGGAGCTTGCGCGCGGATGACGAAGCCAACCGACTGTTCATGGCGCTCTTAAGCGACCGCGAGGCGCCCGAACAGGCGCTCCGTCTGATGAACGAAGCCGGCGTGCTGGGACGTTTCATTCCGGAATTCGGCCGCATCGTCGGCCAAACCCAGCACGATATGTATCATGTCTATACGGTGGACGAGCACACCTTGCGGGCGATTGGTATCCTGTCGCAGATTGAGCGCGGCGAGCTTGCCGAAGAGCTGCCGCTGGCCACCGAAATCGCGCCCAAGATCCTGTCGCGCGGCGTTCTCTACCTTGCCCTATTCCTGCATGACTTGGCCAAAGGCGGGGGCACGGACCATTCCGAAGCCGGCGAGCGGTACGCCAAAAAGCTCGGGCCGCGGCTCGGCCTCTCGGCGGAGGAAACGGCGCAGACCGCCTGGCTCGTCCGCCACCATCTGATCTTCAGCGACACCGCCTTCAAGCGCGACGTCAACGACCCCCAGACCCTGGCCGATTTTATCGCCCAGGTGCAATCGGTCGAGCGCCTGCGCCTGTTGCTGGTGCTGACGGCAGCGGATATCCGCCCCGTCGGGCCGGGGCGCTGGAACGCCTGGAAAGGCGCTATTCTACGCGAGCTTTATTATCGCGCCGAGGAAGTGCTCACGGGCGGGCATGAGGCGGAAGGCAAGGCGGCGCGCGTCGCCGCCGCGCAGGATGCCTTGCGCGTGACCCTCGATGATTGGCTGGGTGAAGACATCGGCCGGTTTACCGGGCGATTGTTTCCGCCCTATTGGCTCGCCTTCGATAGCGCCGCCCATGCGCGCCACGCCCGCCTCGTTCGCGACGCCGATGCGCGCGGCGCGCTGCTGGAGCTCGACACGCGGGTCGATGAAAAGCGCGCGGCGACCGAGATCACCCTCTATGCCAAGGACCAGGCCGGCATGTTCGCCGCCGTGGCCGGCGCCATGGCCGCCGCCGGCGCCAGCATCGTCGACGCCAAGGTGTTCACCACGTCCGACGGCATGGCGCTGGACGGGTTTTGGGTTCAGGACGCCACCGGCGGCCCGTTCGATGACGAAGAGAAACTGGCGCGGATGCTGAGCCTCTTGGAGCAGGCGCTGGCCGGCGACGGGGCGTTGGACTCGGTGCTGCACAGCAAACATGTTCTGCCGGCGCGCCGCCACGCGCTTCATATCACCTCGCGGGTTCTCGTCGACAACCGTGCCAGCAGCCAGCACACGCTGGTCGAAATCAATGGCCGCGACCGGCCTGGTCTCCTTTACGATATCGGCCGCGCCCTGACCGAGCTCGGTCTCTCGATCGTCACGGCGCATGTTTCCACTTACGGCGCACAGGCGGTCGACGTGTTTTACGTCAAGGACCGCTACGGCCTGCAGGTGACCAAGAACGCGGAGATCGAGCGGGTCAGAACGCGCCTTCTCGCCGCCCTGGACGAGCCCGGCGCCGGCGCTAAGCCGGCGGCGGTAACGGCGGCGGCGGAATAGCAGTGATGACGCCGCGCCTCCCGAGCGGCTAGGGCGCCATGGCATTGGGGCGCTGGGTCGCGACCGTCGGGGGCTATACCCTGGCCTCGCGCCTGCTTGGCTTCGTTCGCGATATCCTCATCGCCGCCACGCTCGGCGCCGGGCCAGTGTCGGACGCTTTCTTTGTCGCCTTCAAGCTGCCCAATTTCCTCCGCCGCCTGTTCGCCGAAGGCGCCTTCAATGCCGCTTTCGTGCCGCTGTTTGCCGGCGAGCTCGAACAGAATGGCCGCGCCGCGGCGAAGGAGTTTGCCGAAGAGGTGCTGGCGGTTCTGTTGTGCGTGTTGCTGCTGCTGGTGGTGGTGGCGCAGATCGTCATGCCGTGGCTGATGTATGCTCTGGCGCCGGGCTTCGCCGACGATCCCGAGAAATTCGACCTCACGGTCCAGCTCACGCGCATCGCCTTCCCCTACATTCTGTTCATCTCGCTGGTGTCGCTGTTGGGCGGCGTGCTGAATTCGCTCTACCGCTTCGCCGCCGCCGCCGCGACGCCGATTATCTTGAACCTGTGCTTGATCGCCGCATTGCTCGGCCTTTCCCAGTGGACGGAAACGCCGGGCCATGCCTTAGCGATCGGCGTCTCGGGCGCCGGCGTGCTGCAATTCGCTTGGCTCATCGTGGCGCTTCGCCGCGCCGGCATTGCGCTCCGCCTGCCGCGCCCGCGCCTCACGCCGCGGGTCAAGCATATGCTAGTGATTATCGCGCCGGCGGCGCTCGGCGCCGGCATCGCCCAGGTCAATCTGGTCGTCGATGTGATCATTGCCTCGCTGCTGCCGGAAGGTGCGGTGTCGTTTCTCTATTATGCCGACCGGATCAATCAATTGCCTCTCGGTGTGATCGGCGTCGCGGTCGGCACGGCGCTGTTGCCGTTGTTGTCGCGCCAGCTTCGCGCGGCGGAGGACGAGGCCGCCGGGCACAGCCAAAACCGCGCCATCGAAGGCGCGCTGCTGCTGACTTTGCCAGCCGCCGCAGCACTGATGATCATCGCCGAGCCGACGATATCGGTGCTGTTCGAGCGCGGCGCCTTTACTTCGGTCGCGACCGTGGCCTCGGCGGACGCGCTGATCGCCTATGCCGCCGGCCTGCCGTCCTTTGTCATGATCAAGGTGTTGGTGCCGGGATACTTCGCCCGCCAGGACACCAAGGCGCCGGTCAGAATTGCCGTCGTCTGCCTGGTGATCAATGTGGCGCTCAATTTGATATTGATGGGGCCGCTCGGCCATGTCGGGATCGCCTTGGCGACATCGCTATCGGGCTGGCTCAATGCGGCGTTGCTGGCGCGCGGTTTACACCGGAGGGGTTATTTCACCGCCGATGCGCGGCTGCGA
>PTKB01000059.1 GCA_002937555.1 Alphaproteobacteria bacterium MarineAlpha10_Bin2
ATCTCGCACGGCAGCGGGCCGCCGGATTCCAGCATGCGGACGGCGCAGGCGCCGCTTTCGCTGGCGTTGCGCAACCGGTCGGAATGGACCGCTGGGATGGCGGCGCCGCCTGGCAGCATCATGCCGAGCGCTTCTGTGACGCAGGCCATGGTGCTCGCCGTGCCCATCACCATGCAAGTGCCCGAAGTCGGCATCAGGCTGCCGGAGATTTCATCGATCTCGGCCGCGTCGAGGCGCCCGCCGCGATGTTCGCCCCACAGGCGCCGGCAGTCGGTGCAGGCGCCGAGGCGCTCGCCCCTGTGGCTGCCGGTCATCATTGGGCCAGTGACGAGCAGGATCGCCGGCAAGTTTGCGCTCGCCGCCGCCATCAGTTGCGCCGGCACCGTCTTGTCGCAGCCGCCGATGAGGACCACCGCATCGACCGGATGGGCGCGGATCATCTCCTCGGTGTCGATCGCCATCAGATTGCGAAACAGCATGCTGGTCGGATTGAGGAACGGCTCGCCGAGCGCGATAGTGGGAAATTCGAGCGGCAAGCCGCCGGCGGCGATGACGCCGCGTTTCACCGCCTCGACGAGCTGCGGCAGGGTGCCGTGGCAACTGACCATGCCGCTCGCCGTGTTGGCGATACCGACCACCGGGCGCTCCAGCTCGTCGTCGCCATAGCCGAGGGATTTGGCGAAGGATTTGCGCAGGAAATAGGAAAATCCAGCATCGCCATAGCTGGTCAGCGAGCCCTTGAGGCCTTCAGGTTTCTTTTTCACATCTCCCCCGTGCGATTATGCCGGGCGCGTTGACTGGGCCCGCCTTTGCCCCGATGATTTCGCGACGCCTTGGGGCGGTAAAAACACTAGTCCGGGGGACGATAATGGTCGAGATCGAATGCGTCGTGGATTGCAAGAATGTGCTCGGCGAGGGACCGGTGTGGTGCCCGGTCGAGAACGCGCTTTACTGGGTCGATATCAAGGGCAAATCGATCAACCGCTACAAACCCGCCACGGGCGATGTCGAAACCTGGCCGGTGGACGAAGAGCCTGGCTCGATCGCCCTGCGCCGTGGTGGCGGGCTGATGGTGGCGTTTTACGGCGGTTTCCGGTCTTACGATCTGGACACGGGCACCAGCGAGACCATTCACGATATCGAAGCCGAGACGCCGAGAAGCCGGCTCAATGACGGGCGCTGCGACCGTCAAGGCCGGTTTTGGGCCGGCAGCATGGACGATCTCATGGAAGAGCCGCTCGGCGGGCTCTACCGGCTAGATGCCGATCTCAGCGTGCACAAGGCGGAGAGCAACATCATCTGCTCCAATTCCCTCGCCTTCAGCCCGGACGGCGCGACGATGTATTATGCCGATCTCGGCATCGACACCATCTGGGCCTATGATCTCGACACCGAGAGCGGTGAGATTGCAAACCGCCGCGTTTTTGCGTCGACCAAGGACATGCAAGGCCGCCCGGACGGCTCCGCCGTCGATACCGAGGGCTATTTGTGGAACGCCATGTGGGACGGCTGGTGTCTCGCGCGCTGGGCGCCGGACGGAACGCTGGAGCGCACCATCGAGCTGCCGGTGCAACGCCCGACCTGCCCGATGTTCGGCGGCGATAACCTCGATACCATTTATCTCACCTGCGCCAGCATCTTTTTGAGCGACGCGGATTTGGCCAAGCAACCGCAAGCGGGCGGCGTGTTCACCATCACCGGCACCGGCGCGACCGGCCTGCCCGAGCCGCGCTTCGCCGGGTAATCCAGAACCATGGTCGACATCACAAGCGCGGTCGATTGCCAAAACCAGCTTGGCGAGGGGCCGGTCTGGTGTCCGGTCGAGAAGGTACTTTATTGGCTCGACATCAGGGGCAGGCGCATCTGGCGGCACCATCCGGCCAGCGCCAAGACGGAGAGTTGGGAGACGCCGGAGCAGCCCGGCAGCATGGCGCTCCGGGAAAACGGCAAAGGCCTTGTCACCGCCTGGTGGAACGGCTTTCGTTTCTTTGACCCGGACAGCGGTGCTATCGAGATCATCCATAATCACGAGCAGGACATGCCGAACAGCCGCTTCAACGACGGGCGCTGCGACCGCCAAGGCCGGTTTTGGGCCGGTACCATGGACGATACCTATGCCGAACCCTGCGGTTCGCTTTACCGCCTCGACGCCGATCTCGGTTTTTCGGTGCAGGAAACCGGTATCAACACCTCCAACTCTACCGCCTTCAGCCCCGACGGCGGCACGCTCTATTATTGCGACACGCCGAGAAACGAGATTTGGGCCTACGATCTGGACACGGAAAGCGGCACCATCAGCAACAGGCGCGTCTTCGCGTCGACCAAGCATCTCCGAGGTGAACCGGACGGCTCGACGGTGGATGCGGAAGGCTATCTGTGGAACGCCATGTGGGACGGCGCCTGCCTGGTGCGCTGGGCGCCGGACGGCAGCTTCGACCGCAAGATCGACCTTCCGGTGCACAACCCGACCTGCCCGATGTTCGGCGGCGACGATCTCGATATCATCTATGTCACCAGCGCACGCGAGGAACTGAGCGCTGCCCAGCTCGCCGAAAAGCCGTTGGCCGGAAACGTTCTCGCCGTTACTGGCTGCGGCGTGCGCGGCCTGCCGGAGCCACGTTTTGCCGGCTGAGATTCAGCGCAAATGAACGGCGGAGAAGCGCTGGTTGCGACGCTCCTGGAACATGGCGTCGAGACGGGGTTTTGCGTACCCGGCGAAAGCTACCTCACGGTGCTGGAGGCGCTGCGGCAGGCGCGGACGCGCCTTCGCCTGGTGCTGAACCGCCATGAATCCGGCGCCACATTTGCGGCGGAAGCTTATGCCAAGGCGACCGCGACGCCGGGCATTGCCTTCGTCACCCGCGGCCCCGGCGCCACCAACGCCTCGATCGGCCTGCACACGGCGAAACAGGATTCGACCCCGTTGGTGCTCTTTATCGGCCATGTGCCGAGCCATGAGATGGGACGCGAGGCGTTTCAGGAAATCGATTACCCCACCGCCTTCGGGCCGATGACCAAGCGGGTGATCGAAGTGCTGCGCCCCGAGGATGTGGCGGCGGCCACGGCGGAAGCGCTTCAGCTTGCGGTCGCCGGACGGCCGGGGCCGGTTGCCGTCGTGCTGCCGGAGGATGTCACAGAGGGCGAGGCGAATTCGGTGGCGATTCCCAAGCAACAGCCGAGAAGCATGCTTGCGCCAAATGCGGAAACAGTGGCGGCGGCGGCGCGGCTGATCGACGCGGCGGAATACCCAGTGATCATCGGCGGCGAACAGGTCAATTTCGAAAGCGCGCATGACGCTCTGGCGCGCTTTTCCGAGGCGGCGGGCGCCGGTGTGGTCAGCGCCTTTCGCCGCCAGGATATCCTGCCGCACGACCATGCCGCCAATCTTGGCCATTTTGGCCTCAGTCTCGCGCCCTATCAGGAGAAATTCTGGGCCGATGTCGATCTTGTCATATTGGCCGGTACACGGCCCGACGGCGCGACGTTGCAGGGCTTCTCGCTGCTCCGCACCGACCAGCAGGTGATCCATATCTATCCCGAGGACGCGGCGTTTGCGCAATCCTCGCCAAAGGTGGCGCTCGCGGCCGACCTCGCACCCAGCCTGGAGGCGCTCACCAAACGCCTGAATAGCGCGCCGTCGAACAGCCGCTTGGACTGGCGCGAAGCGCGTCACCGCGAGCACATCGCCTACGCCACGCCGGGCCTGGATGAAACGGCGCGGTGCCTGGGCGATGTCGATATGACCGAAGTCATCGCTCATTTGCGCCGCCGCTTGGCCGTAGATGCCTGCACCGTCAACGATTCCGGCGCTTTCGCCGGCTGGCTGCACCGCTATTTCGCCTACCAAACGCCGCGCACCCAGTTTGCCGCCTGCCTCGGCGCCATGGGGTATGCCGTTCCCGGCGCCATCGGCGCGCAATTGGCGCGGCCCGATTCAGAGGTCGTCGCCCTAGTCGGCGATGGCGGCTTTCTCATGACGGGACAAGAGATCGTCACCGGTGTGCAGCAAAACCTGCCGTTCACGGTGCTGCTGTTCGACAACGGCATGTACGGCTCAATCGCCACCCATCAATATCGCCGCGGCGGACGCGAGGCGATGTACGGCACGGTGATGAACAGTCCGGATTTCGCCGCGCTGGCCCGGGCCTATGGCGCCGCCGCCTGGTGTGTCGAACGGACGGATGAGTTTCCCGATGCCCTCGACGCGGCGTTGGCGGAAGCGGGCCGGCCGTCCCTCCTCCACATTAAAACCGATATGCGCGATCTCAACGCCAGCGGGCCGCAGATGGCGGACTAAGACGCGCTATTCGCCGTCGCCGACGGCCAGCCCGTATTCCGCCGCCGCGTCCTCGAGCCAAACCCAGAGATAGACGGCGAAGCTCCAGGCGACATGAATGTCATAGGCCGGAGCATCGTCCGTCTGATGCAGCAAGATGGCGGCGCGCGCGAGGCGGGTCTGGGCGCAATGCCCGGTCTGAAAGGCGCGCGGGTGGAGGTCGAGGCTACAGCCTTTCTCCAATACCTCACGGGCGCGCGGGCCAGAGAGCGACAACACGATGCGCGCATCGCTGACGTTGCTGAGCGCCGCATGATGGCCCGCGGCCGCTTGGGAGAGGGCTTCGAGGAGCGCATTTTCCTGACCCGAAAGGACCGTCACCAACCATTCGTCGGGCCCGAGCCAGAGCGCGCCGCGCTCGCCCGCGCCGTTGGTCCGGTTGGGCGCGAGCGGCAGCGCGTAGCCGAGCACGGTTTCGAGCGCCTGCATCAGCGCCGTGTTGGCGGGATCGGCGCGCAAATTGAGTTTGCCGACGGCGCGCCTTTCCGCCAACTGCACCAGTGCGTCGGGCGCGGCCTCAGACTCGCGGCCACCGAGATGGAGCGTCGCCAACGGGCTTTGGTGGAGCGAGGGATCAGACATTCAGGCGCTCTCCTTGCGCGTCGTAAAACACCGGGCTGACGATTTCCGCTTTCACCACGCGCCCCTCCATGGTGAGCGGGATGGTGACGGTCTCGCCCATGCGCTCGCGCCCGCCGGCAACCATGGCAAGCGCGATGGGCCGACCGAGGGTGGCGCTGTCGTAACACGAGGTGACATGGCCGATCATTTTCATCGGCGGACGGCGGCGCGGTTCGTCGACGATCTGCGCGCCCTCGGGCACGCGTGCCTCGGGCAGGAGACCGACGAAATGTTTGCGGTCGGGGCGGACGCAATCGGCGCGGGCGAGCGAGCGGCGGCCGAGAAAATCCTTCTTTGTGCTGACGATCCAATCCATGCCAAGATCGCCCGGCGTCACGGTGCCGTCGGTGTCGTGGCCGACGGCGATGTAGCCCTTCTCGGCGCGCAGCACATGCAGCGCTTCGGTGCCAATCGGCGTCAGGTCGTAATTCTCGCCGACGCGCAAAAATGCCTGCCACAGCGCCAAGCCGTAGCTGGTGGCGACGCTAACCTCATAGCCAAGCTCGCCGGTGAAGCTGACGCGGAAGATGCGCGCGTCGATCCCAGCGACCCGGCCATCGCGCACCGACATGTGCGGAAAGGCTTGCACCGAGAGATCGACGCCCTCGGCTAGCTCGCTTAGGAGCCGCCGCGCATTCGGCCCGGACAGCGACAGCGTCGCCCATTGCTCGCTCACCGAGGTGAGGAAGACCTTTAGGTCCGGCCACTCGCATTGCAGCCAGTCCTCCATCCACGCCATCACCCGCGCCGCGCCGCCGGTGGTGGTGGTCATGAAGTAATGCGTCTCGCCGAGGCGGGTGGTGACGCCATCGTCCATCACCATGCCGTCCTCGCCCAGCATCAGGCCGTAGCGACAACGCCCGACGGCGAGCTTGCTCCAGCTGTTGGTATAGATGCGGTTGAGGAATTCGGCGGCGTCGGGCCCGTGAATGTCGATCTTGCCGAGGGTCGACGCATCGAGCAGGGCCACGCCATCGCGCGCCGCCACGCATTCGCGCCGCACCGCCGCCGCCATATTTTCGCCCGGGCGAGGATAGTACCAGGGCCGTTTCCAATGGCCGACATCGTCGAACACGGCGCCCGAGCGTTCGTGCCAGCCGTGAATCGCGGTCATGCGCACCGGATCGGTCAGCACCCCGACGTCGCGCCCCGCCATGACCCCGTAAGGCACTGGCGCGTAAGGCGGGCGGAATGTGGTGGTGCCCACTTCGGGGATCGACACGCCTTTGATATCGGCGAGGATGGCGAGGGCGTGCATGTTTCCCGTCCGCCCCTGGTCGGGGCCCATGCCGGTGGTAGTGTAGCGCTTCAGATGCTCGACCGCACCATAGCCTTCGCGCGCTGCCAGTTCGATATCCGACACCGTGACGTCGTTGTGAAGATCGACAAAGCGCATCTCGCCCTTGGAAACCGGCGGCAGGCGCCACACCGGGTTCAGCGGATCAGCTTCGGGCGGGCTGAACGGCAAGGCCGCCGGTGCGCCCGGCTCTTCGAAGCCGGCTTTCTGCGCCGCCTCGCGCCCCGCCGCTGTGCCGCCGGCAAGGCAGCCCTGAAGGGCAAAGACGCCGTTTGCCGCGCCCGCCGCCGAGACCGCCTGGCGCGCTTCGCCGGGTACGAAGCAGGCCTGTTTTTCGTCGAAATCAAGCTTGCCGCCGGATTGCGAGAACAGGTGAACGGTGGGATTCCAGCCGCCGGAGAGACACAGCAGGTCGCAGCGCAATCGGCGGATATCGCCGGCGAAACCATCGCCCTTGTCGTTGAGCGCCAGCACTTCGATGCCGCGCAAGCGTTTTGAACCAAGCGTGCCGCCGACCGCGTGATGCGCGAGCACGTCGATACCGCGTTCACGCACCGCCGCCACCGCTTCGCCAGTGGGGTTTGCGCGCACGTCGATGACCGCCTCGACGCGGATTCCTGCCTCGACCAGATCGAGAGCGGCACGATAGGCGCAGTCATTGTTGACGTAGAGCGCGGCCCGGTTGCCAGGCTTGGCGCCATAGCGGTTGATATAAGTCTGCGCCGCGCCGGCCAGCATGACGCCAGGGCGGTCATTGTTGGCGAACACCATCGGCCGCTCGATGGCGCCGGTGGCGAGCACCACTTGGGCCGCGCGGATTTTCCACAAGCGCTGGCGGAGGGTTCCGGCCGGCGCGCCCAGATGGTCATTCACGCGCTCGACCATGAGCACGTAATTCTGGTCGTAATAGCCGAACGCGGTGGTGCGGGTGAGCACCCGCACTTCTGCCATGTCATCCAGTTCGGCGCGGGCACCCAACGTCCAATCGACGCCTGACCGCGCCTCAATGCGCTCGCCATTACCGAGCAGCGCGCCGCCCAATTCGGCCTGCTCGTCCACCAGGATGACCCGTGCGCCGGCGCGCCCGGCTGCGAGCGCCGCCGAAATGCCCGCCGGCCCGCCGCCGACCACGAGCACGTCGCAATGCTGGTGGCGTTTGTCGTAGATGTTGTGATCGGGCGCTTGCGGCGCGATGCCGAGGCCGGCGCCCTTGCGGATCACCTTCTCATAGCGGTGCCAGAAGCTCTTCGGCCACATGAAGGTCTTGTAATAGAAACCGGCCGGCAACATGCTCGAGACGCGGTCGTTGAGCGCCCAGACATCGAACTTGACGCTCGGCCAGCAATTGACGCTGGCAGCTTCGAGGCCATCGAACAATTCGACTTGCGTGGCGCGCAGATTGGGCTCGCTCGCAGCACCCTTGCCCAATTGCACCAGGGCGTTGGGCTCTTCCATGCCGGCGGAATAGATGCCGCGCGGGCGATGAAATTTAAAACTCCGTCCGACCAGGCGCACACCGTTGGCGAGCAGGGCCGACGCCAGGGTATCGCCGGCGAAACCCTCATAGGATTTGCCGTTGAAGCGGAAGCCGAGGCGCTGGCTGCGGTCGATGCGGGCGCCGGTATCGAGGCGCTGGCGTTGGCGTTTCATGCGCCGCTGCCGCCGCCGCGCGGCTCGCCCATCGGGTAGACCCGAAGAATTTCGTGGCTCACGGTGTCGCGTTCAACATTGAACCAGCGCCGGCAGCCGAGGGTGTGGCACCAGCGCTCGGCGAGCACGCCCTTCGGGTTGGCGCGCATGAAGAGATAGTCGGCCCATTCGGCATCGCTCAGCGCGTCGGACTCCTTGGGGCGCGCAATATGCGCTTCGCCGCCGCATGAGAATTCGACCTCGTCGCGCGGGCCGCAATGGGGACAGGGGATTTGCAACATGGCCGATCCTAATGCGCCACGCCGGAAGCGCCGTGCTCGTCGATCAGGGCGCCGGTGGTAAAGCGGTCGAGCGAAAACGGTGCGGCGAATTCGTGCGGCTCGCCCTGGGCAAGGGTGTGGGCAAAGACGAAGCCCGAGCCCGGGATCGCCTTGAAGCCGCCGGTGCCCCAGCCACAATTGAAAAAGAGGCCTGAGATAGGAGTTTTGCCGACGATCGGGCTGGCGTCCGGGCAGATATCGACGATGCCGCCCCATTGGCGCATCATCTTCACGCGGCTGAAAATCGGAAACAGCTCGACCGCTGCGGCCAGCATGTCTTCCAGAATCATCGGGCTGCCGCGCTGGGCGTAGGAATTGTAGCCATCGGTGCCGGCGCCCATCACCAGCTCGCCGCGGTCGGACTGGCTGAGATAGACATGCACCGTGGCCGACATGAGGACGGTGTTGAAGATCGGCTTGAGCGGCTCCGACACCAGGGCTTGAAGCGGGCGGCTTTGGATCGGCATGCGGAAGCCCGCCATCCCGGCCAGCACGCTCGAATGTCCGGCGACGGCGACGCCGACCTTCGGCGCGGCGATGAAGCCGCGGCTGGTCTCGACCCCTTCAATGCGCCCGGACTGAATGCGGAAGCCGGTGACTTCGGTGTGCTGTAGGATATCGACGCCGCGGTCGTCGGCGGCGCGCGCCAGACCCCAGGCCACCGCGTCGTGGCGGGCAATGCCGCCGCGGCGTTGCAGCGAGCCGCCGATGACGGGGTAGCGCGACGTGGGCGAGAGGTTGAGGATCGGCACCATTTCGCGAATCTGGTCTAACGTCAGCATTTCGGAATCGATGCCGTTCAGGCGGATGGCGTTGACGCGTCGCTCCATCTCGCGCATGTCGTGCTGATTGTGCGCCAGGCTGATGAGGCCGCGCTGGCTCAGCATGATATTGAAATTAAGATCCTGACTGAGGCCTTCGTAAAGCTTCAGCGACAACTCATAGATCGCCGCGCTCTCGTCCCACAGATAATTTGAGCGGATGACGGTGGTGTTGCGCCCGGTATTGCCGAGGCCAATCGGCCCCTTCTCGACCACCGCGACATTCGTGATGCCGTGTTCCTTGGCGAGGTAGTAGGCGGTGGCGAGGCCGTGGCCGCCGCCGCCGACGATGATGGCGTCATAGGACGGCTTGGGCTCGGGGCTGCGCCACGCCTCGGCCCAATTCTCGTGATAACTGCGCGCATTGCGCGCCAAGCTGAAAATCGAATAGCGCTTGTTTTTTTTCATCGCTTCGCCATGGCAACCGCGCGGCCTCCCGCGAACCGCACAGGATGCGCCATCATAACCAAATTGCCGCTTTTGTCCCTAACCGGGCACAACAGTTTAGCGATTGGCGAAGGGTTCGATACCCTCAAGATACTCGAGCACTTTCTCCAACGGCTCGACATCGCCGAACTTGGCGTCGATATCGAACAGGTTCCACTCGACGACGCCGGGCACCCGGTCGCCCACCCCTTCGCGCACGACGATGGGACGGAAGCCGCCGGCGATAGCATCCTCGGTGGTGTGGCGCACGCAGCCGGCCATGGTGACGCCGGTGAGGATCACCGTATCGACGCGCTGGGCGTGTAGATAGGCGTTGAGATTGGTGCCGTAGAAGGCGCTGGCGCTTTTCTTGCAGATCACCATCTCGCCCTCTTCGGGCGCGATGCGCTCATCAATCGCCGCCGCCTCGCTGTTTTCGTAGAGGGTCTCCGCCGGAATCTTGAGATGCCACAACCCGGTGTCGGAGCGTGGGCCCTTGGGGTCCTGATAGGCCGTGGTGGTGTAGACGATGGGAATGCGCTTGGCCCGCGCCGCCTTGAGGAGCGCCTGATTGGTCGGGATGATGACGTCCATATCGTCGCAGGTGAAGGCGTAGCCTGGCTTGGTCCAGGCATTGGCGAGATCGATGATCACCAGCGCCGGGCGCGCGCCATAGCCGATGCGGCGCTGGAAGCCGCGGGTCTGATAGATATCCGAATCGGCCGCGAAAATAACTTCCAGGGCCTTTTTCACTTCCGGGCTGGTCACCGCCATCGCCGCCTCCAATTTTTTCAAATGCCGTTTCGATTGGGCCGAGGCTAGCCCGGCTTTCATTGCCCGTCCAATATCAAATTGCGCCCTAAGGCCGCAGAACCTCCACCGGGGCGCGCTTGAAAGTCATGCGGCCGCGTTTGAAGCCGTAGAGGGGGGGCGCCAGTTCGGCGACGGCGGTTTCGGGCTGGTCGGTGTCGATGACCACCAAATCGGCCGGAGCGCCGATTTTAATGCCATATTCCTGAAGCCGGAGGATTCCAGCTGAGCGGCTGGTGATCATGTCGAAGCAGTCGCGCACCTCGGCGCGGGCGCCGACCTGGCAGATATTGGCGTAGAGATTGGCCATGCGGAGGAGCGAGCAATCGCCGAAAGGCGTAAAAGGATTGAGCACATTGTTGGTCGAAAGCGAGCAATTTACGCCTTCTTTCAATAGTTTATGCGCCGCCGTCACGCCGCGCTTGACGCTCTGTTCGTCGATGCGGCCCATCAGGAACAGGTCAGTCGAGGGCAGCACCGTCACGGCGACGCCGGCATCGGCCATGCGTTTGGCGGTGGCGGTGAAATGCGCTGGCGCGGCGGTCGAGAGCTTGGTGACATGGCCGACCGTCACCCGCCCGCCGTAATTGAAGCGCTCGGTGAGCTCGCACACGTAATCGACGTCCAACTGCTCGGCGTCTTCACCGAAATCGAGATGCATATCGATATCGACGTTGAATTCACGGGCGAGCTCGAAGATGCGGTCGATCTGGCCGTGCGGGTTTGAATCCGTATAGGGCGCGGCGCCGATCACGCTGGCGCCGCGTTGCAACGCCTCGACCATCAACTCGTCGGTGCCGGGGTTGTTGAGGAGCCCTTCCTGGGGAAAGACGCAAATCTCGACGTCGATGGCCCAGCGCCATTGTTCGATCAGCGAAGTCTTGTTCCAGTCGCGAACCTTTGCTCCAAACCCGTCCTTGGTAACCTCGCGCATGGTCAGCATGACATGGGCATGCGGTTTGGCGAGACCGTCCGCTCCGATGTCCCAATGCACATTGAGGTCGGCGATCATCCCGCGTTCCACAAACTCTGTCTGCACAAAATCGCGGGCAAGCTCGATGCCCTGCTGCTGGTCCAGTTCA
>PTKB01000006.1 GCA_002937555.1 Alphaproteobacteria bacterium MarineAlpha10_Bin2
GGGCGGCGAAGGCGAAGGCGGGCTGGGCGGCATCGGCGCAATATTGCCGCTGGTGCTGATATTCGTCGTTTTCTATTTTCTTTTGATTCGCCCGCAGCAAAAAAAGCAAAAAGCGCACCGCGCCATGCTTCAAGAAGTGCATCGCGGTGACGACGTCGTCACCAATGGCGGGATTGTCGGCCATGTGGTCAAGGTCGGACGGGACGATAACCTCCTGGTCGAAATTGCCCCCGATGTCCGCGTCCGCGTCATGCGCACCATGATTTCCGAAGTCATCCGTCGCCCCGATCCCGAATTCGACGAAGAAGACGAAGAAGACGAGGATTACGACGAGGGTTACGAGGAGGGTTACGAGGAGGAGTATGAGGACGATGGCGAATTCGAGGATGAAGAACCGCAGGATGAATCGTCCGGAGACAAATCCAAAAAGTAGCGGCTCGGGCGTGGCGTCGCCGAGAGGGTAACGTCCGCCGATGCTGCGAATCCGTAAATGGCAGGTTGTCATGGTCGTGCTGGTGTGCGCGGCCGCGGTGCTGTTCGCCGTACCAAACCTGTTCAGTCAGCGCTCCTTAAGCTCCTCCTATCCCGGTTGGCTGCCGAGCCAGCAGGTCAGTCTCGGCCTCGATTTGCAAGGCGGCTCGCACCTCTTGCTCGAAGTGCAGGTGGAAAAGGTCTTGGTGGAGCGCATCGAGGCGTTGGTCGACGACGCCCGCAGCGCGCTACGCGGCGAGCGCATCGGCTATACCGGTCTGAAACGGCGCGGGCAAAAGGTCGTGCTTCAATTGACCAAGCTTGAGAACATCGAAGCCGCGCAAGAATTGCTCTCGGACCTCGACCGGGAAGTGGAAGTTGTCGGCACGGAGGCGGGCGCGTTCGAACTTTCGCTCAACGAGCGCGCGATCGCCGAGCGTAAGAATTCAGCGCTTGGCCAGTCGATTGAAATCATTCGCCGACGGATCGACGAGACCGGCGTGAGCGAGCCCACCATCCAGCGCCAGGGCGAGGACCGTATCTTGGTTCAGCTTCCCGGCTTGCAGGATCCGGAGCGCCTCAAGCGACTGCTCGGCAAGACCGCAAAAATGTCATTCCACTTGGTCGACCAGACGGTTTCCGAACTCGATTTGGCGCGCGGCCGCCTTCCCCCCGGAACCATGCGGCTGCCCGCCGACGACGAAGTCGATAGCGAAGGCAATCCGCGCTTTTATCCGATCCGCAAGCGCGTCATGGTGAGCGGCGACGCACTGGTCGATTCGCAGCCCACCTTTCAAGACAATCAGGCCGTGGTCAGCTTCCGCTTCGACGCCAGCGGTGCGAAAAAATTTGGCCGCGTCACGCAGGAAAATGTCGGCCGCCCCTTCGCCATTGTGCTCGACGGCAAAGTGATCAGCGCACCCGTGATCCGCGAAGCGATCCTCGGCGGTAGCGGCATCATCAGCGGAAATTTCAACACCCAGAGCGCCAAGGAACTGGCACTTCTGTTACGCGCGGGCGCGTTGCCGGCGCCGATGAACATATTGGAAGAGCGCACCGTCGGTCCCGATCTTGGCGCCGATTCGGTAGAAGCCGGCAAGATCGCCAGTGCCATCGGACTGATTGCCGTCCTCGTCTTCATGCTGCTCTATTACGGCCTGTTCGGCATCGTCGCCGATATCGCCCTGATCCTTAATCTGATCATCATTTTTGGAGTGCTTTCCATCCTGCAGGCGACGTTGACGCTGCCGGGCATCGCCGGAATCGTGCTCACCATCGGCATGGCGGTGGACGCTAATGTGCTGATCTACGAACGTATCCGCGAGGAGATGAAGAGCGGGCGCTCGCCGTTCTCCGCCATGGAGGCGGGCTACAAGCGCGCCTTCACGACAATTTTCGATTCCAACCTGACGACGCTCATCGCCGCCGTTATTCTCTATTTATTCGGCTCAGGCCCGGTTCAGGGATTTGCCGTGACGCTCGGCATCGGCATTCTCACGTCCATGTTCACCGCGATGCTCGTGAGCCGCTATATTTTGGTCTGGTGGCTCAAGCGCTTCCGTCCCAAAACATTGCCACTATGATGAATTTTATCCACTGGGTGGGGAACTGAAGATGTGGCGCCTCCGCCTGATTCCCGACACGACCGACATTCCCTTCCTGCGTTGGCGCAAAATCCTGTTCGTCTTTTCCGGCACGCTTGCCGTTCTTTCCGTCGTACTTCTTTTCGCCAAAGGGCTGAATTTCGGCATCGATTTCGAAGGCGGTATCCTGATCGAGGTCGGCACCGAGCGGCCCGCCGATATCGGCGGTATGCGCGCCGTGCTTGGCGATTTGGGCCTCGGCGAAGTTAGTTTGCAGGAGTTTGGTTCCGATACCGAAGTGTTGATTCGCATCGAACGCCAGTCCAGCGATGCCGAGGATCAACTGGCGATCACTGCCGTCCGCGAGGTCTTGGATGCAAAATTCGCCGGCGAGATTACTTACCGCCGGACGGAACGCGTCGGCGCAAAAGTAGGCGCGGAGCTGATTGAGGCCGGCATCATTGCCATGATTCTCGCGATCGCGCTGATGCTGGTCTATATCTGGTTCCGCTTCGAACTGCCGTTCGCCATCGGCGCCATCATTGCGCTCGTGCATGACGTGCTGTTGACCCTCGGCATGTTTGCCCTGTTTGGGCTCGAGTTCAATTTGGCTATCGTCGCGGCGATACTACTGATCGTCGGTTATTCCATGAACGACACCGTCGTGGTGTATGACCGGGTGCGCGAAAATTTGCGCAAATACAAAAAAATGCCGTTGATCGAACTCCTGAATGTGAGTGTCAACGACACCCTGTCGCGCACCGTCATGACCTCTCTGACCACGCTCTTGGCGCTCGCGGCGCTGCTGATATTCGGTGGCGAGGTCATCCGCGATTTTACCATCGCCATGATTTGGGGCGTCGTCGTCGGCACCTATTCTTCCGTTTTCGTGGCCAGCGCGATCCTCATGTATGTCAGGCCGGGCACCGGCACCAACGTCGCCAAATCGGGCTTCGGCGACGCCGAACGCACCAAGGCCTTGGACGATCCGGCGGAAGACGAAGCGTTGCAAAGATTTGCTGCCTTGCCGGATTCGGGCGATAACGGTGAAGACGATAGCGCGGCGCCGGACGATGCACCCGAATCTGAGGCCACCGGATCGCGCGCCAGCCGGCGTGCCTCGACCTCGCGTGCAAAACGCAACAAGCGCCGGCGCAAGAAGCGGCGCTGATCGGGGACGGGCTGATGGACATCACGCCTGAGATTCCGGCCGACCGGAAATATATAGATCATTACGGCGATGGCGGCTTCCGCATCGGCGGCGAGCGCTATGAGGGCTCGGTCATTGTCGCGCCGGAGCAGGTCTGGCCGTGGACGGTTTCCAAGCTGGTGCAATTGACGGCGGAGAGCATCGCTGCCGTTCTCGCCGCCGAGCCGCCGATAGAGCTGCTGCTGATCGGCTGCGGCACGCGAGTCGACCGGGTTCCAGGAGATGTGCGCGACATTCTCCGCGCCCGCGCCATCATCGTCGACAGCATGGAAACCGGCGCTGCCTGCCGTACCTACAATGTGTTGATGGCGGAAGAGCGGCGCGTCGCCGCAGCGCTGATCGCTATCTAATACCGGATGGTGATGCACATCGTGCATCACCATCCGGCAAGCGCGACAGCGCGCCCGAGCTTATGCGAGGTAAGCCAAGGACGCGGATGCGTCCGCCCGGCGCTTGAGGGAACACTCAACGGGTCATACTTATGAACCGTTGGGAAGAGAGCCAAACAAAAAACCGGGCCCCCGAATGGAGCCCGGCTTTGCCTGTTTATGCTCCGCTCAATATATATTCTGCGCCGAGACCATGGCGTAGAGCATCGGAATGGAGAGCAAGGTGTTGGTGCGCGAGGCCAGCATCGCCATTCGCGCCGCTTTCTTCTTGGCGTCGGCGTCGACCTCGACGATGCCGAGCGCCTTCTTTTGGTTGGGCCAGATGATGGCCCACACATTGAAGGCCATGAAAATGCCCATCCACATGCCGATACCGATCGCCGTGTGTTTGAGCACGAAGGCATCCTCCGCCGCGCCCACGATGCCGAGGGTCATGGTGTCCAGGATATCGCCTGTCCAACCCATGAGTGCGAGCCCCGTCACGAGTGTCGCCAGCGCCGCCCAGCGGAACCAAAAGAGGGCTGCCGGTGCGATCACCTTGCCGATGGCCGGCTTCTGGTCGTCCGGAATTTTCGGCATGCTGGGAATCTGCACAAAGTTGAAATACCATAACAGGCCGATCCACATGACGCCGCTGCCCACATGTAGCCAGCGGATCATGAATTGGCCCCATATTTCATCGAATAGGTACATTTGTGTTCCTCCCTACGATCATTCGATTGCGGCGAGGACGGCGACCATGATGACGGTGAGAATGACTCCCATCAGCACGGTGTTGGGCAAAGATTCAAGCGGGTTCTTCATTGCAGGGATCCCCCCTTTTGTTGTCGTGCTCGGCAAAAAGCATAGTGCATTGCTGGGTTGTTTCAATTGCTTTGCTGCGAATTTCTTGGACCCCCGGCCGCCGGCCGGGCTCAACGCCGCGCGTTAGCGAGCGCCAGAGTGGCGGCGCGCTGGCCCGACAGCACCGCGCCTTCGATGGTGGCGGGCAGCCCGGTCGCCGTCCAATCGCCGGCCAGAAACAAATTTTCGTAATCTGTGCGCGGTTGGGCGCGCTTCGCCAAGGCAGCGGGAATTTGCGCGAAAGTCGCGCGTTTCTCTTTGACGATTCTGACCGGAGGTGGCGCTGAGGGCGGCTTTCCAAGGGCAATAGCGACATCGCGCCAGAGCCGCTCGGCAATCTCCGCGGCGTCTATCTCGGCCAATTTATCCGCAGCACTTACCGTCACGGAGGCAATGTCGTCACGCGCAAAAAGCCATTGGGCGGTGCCGCCGATGATGCCGAGCAGGCGATTGTTGCCCGGCAATTGTACCGCGTGATCGAGGCGGAAATGCGCGTTCACGATAGCGCGCGTTTCGAGAGGTGCAGGAATTTCGGTCAGGATTTGGACCAAGTTCGCCGCCGGCATGGCCAGCACAACGGAATCGCCGGGTGCTAGCGCTGCCGATTCGGCGCCGAAATCGAGGGCTTCGATTCGCCTTCCCGCCTTGTTCAGTCCGCGCAACCGGCGGCCGAAACACACCTTACCGCCGTGATCGCGGATATATTTCACCCCCGGTTCAACAAGGTCCGGGCCGAGCCCGCGGCGCGCGACATAGGCCCTGCACGCCGCCTCGCCCTGTCCGAATGTCAGGCGCAAGACCGGCCACAACAGCCGCGCCGCGCCTTCTTCGGTGGAGGCGTTCAGCACGGCGACCGTCAGCGGTTCCCACAGACGTTTCACCAACGGCCCTGAGTTTCCGACGCAGTCGGCGATGGTCGCCGTTTCCGCCGCCCGCGCCAATTTCAGGCCGGCCAGATAGTCCGTCCATCTCGTGCCGGGGACGCGCCGCGCCGGCGAGAAGATCCACCACGGCAGACGACCTGCATTGGGGCGTAGCGTCCAGCGTTCGCCGCTGGTGACATCGACGAACGGAAACTCGGCGCGTACTTGGCCGACCAGGCCGCTGCGTCCATCGACCGTATCCAAATAGGAAAACACCGCCGGATTCGCGCCCAGGATCAGATGATTGCCATTGTCGATCACACGGTCGAGCGTCTCGTCATGAAAGGAACGGCAGCGTCCGCCGGCTTGTCCCGCGGATTCGTGCAGCGTGACCGCGCGCCCGGAACGGACGATCTCAACAGCGCAGGCAAGCCCCGCCATGCCCGCGCCGACAACATGGATCATCGGCATTATTGTCTCCGATTGTAAGCGCGTCCTATATGGCATAGCCGTCCGCGCTCTGGCAAACCGGCGCCGAGCGGGCCATTGTTAGTGGATATGAGCCAAGACAATCCCGCGCTCCACCTCGCCGCGCGCGCCCGCGCCGCCGATTCCGACCGTTATATGTGTGCGCTCTTCGCGGCGCCCCGGCATCGCGGCGCGCTGTTCGCGCTCATTCTCTTCAATGCCGAAATCGCCCGTGTACGTGAAATGGTGAGCGAGCCGATGCTCGGCCAGATTCGTTTGCAATGGTGGCGCGAATCGATTGACGAAATTTACCGGGGCAAGGGCCGCCGGCATGATGTGGCGGACCCCTTGGCCGAAGCAATCCGCAGCCATGGGCTGACGCGCAATTATTTCGAGCGCTTGATCGACGCCCGCGAGACCGACCTTGAAGAGACGCCGCCGGAAAGCCTCGCGGCACTTGAACATTACGCCGAAGAAAGCGCCGCTCCGCTGGTTTCGCTCGCTTTGGAAGTCGCCGGCGCAGAGGCGGGGGCCTTAACGGATGTTGCGCGGCATGTCGGCGTCGGCTGGGCATTGACCGGATTGATGCGCGCGTTGCCGCATCACGCCGCTCAGGGGCGTATCATGCTGCCCCGCGACGTTCTGGATAAAACCCACCTGACCCCGCAAAGCGTGGCGGACGGCGCAAAGGTCGGACCGGCCGTGGAGCTAATTTCAGATGTCGCGCGACAGCATGTCCAACACGCGCGCACGCTCCGCCGAGCATTGCCGCGCGCCGCCAAGCGCGCCACATTGCAGACCGCCCTGGCGGGCGCCTATTTGCGGCGCCTTGCGGCCTGCGGTCACGATCCTTACAACCCGCGCGCAGCGCTCGGCCCGCTCTATCGTCAACTGCTGCTCAGCCGCGCCGCGCTATTCGGCGCCTGAGCACCGTCTAACCAACTCGCCAATTCGTCGAGCGCGCGGTGCGCCATGGCGGGCTTTCGTTCGCGTTTTTTGACCTTGCCAGCAAGCGGTGGAAACAGCCCGAAATTGACATTCATCGGCTGGAAATTCCCGTCGCCCGCAATATGTCCGCCGGTAATGTGGCCGAGAAGCGCGCCGAGCGCGGTTTCCGGCGGTGGCGGTTGGGCCGTGCCGCCGGCCACTTCCTCGGCGATGAACCGCCCGGCGAGGAGGCCGATGGCGGCGCTCTCGACATAGCCTTCGACGCCGGTGATCTGGCCGGCGAAGCGGATATTCGACTGCGCCTTCATGCGCAATAGGGGATCGAGAACGCGCGGGCTGTTGAGAAAGGTGTTGCGGTGAATACCGCCGAGACGGGCGAAGCGCGCATTTTCCAGTCCCGGAATGGCGCGCAAGGTCCGCTTCTGCTCGCCATGTTTCATCTTGGTCTGAAAGCCGACCATGTTGTAAAGCGTACCCAGCGCATTGTCCTGGCGCAGCTGCACCACGGCATACGGTTTGACGTCGGCATGCGGATTGGTCAGTCCGACCGGCTTGAGCGGGCCGAAGCGCAGCGTTTCGCGCCCGCGTTCGGCCATCACCTCGATTGGCAGGCAGCCCTCGAAATAGGGTGTGTCCTTCTCCCACTCCTTGAATTCGCTGCGCTCCGCCGCGAGCAAGTCGTCGATGAACGCTTCATACTGCGCCGCACTCAGCGGGCAGTTAACATAGGCGGCAGCATCGCCGCCCGGCCCTTCCTTGTCGTAGCGTGACTGCATCCAGGCGATGTCGAAATCGATGCTGTCCTTGTAGATCACCGGCGCGATGGCATCGAAGAACGCCAGGGATTGTTCGCCGCTCAACGCCAAAATGGCGGCGCCGAGCTCGGGAGAAGTGAGCGGCCCGGTGGCCACCACAACCGGGCCCGCATCGGCTTCCGGCAATTCAAGAACCTCCTCGCGCCGGATCTCAACATGTTCATGCTCTTCCAACGCCGCTTGAACGGCGCCGGCAAAGCCCTCCCGGTCGACCGCAAGCGCGCCGCCCGCCGGCACCTGATGGGCGTCGGCGGCGCTGAGGATGAGCGATCCGGCGCGGCGCATCTCCTCGTGCAGCAAGCCGACCGCGTTGCTTTCCCAATTGTCCGAGCGGAGCGAATTGGAGCACACCAGCTCGGCCAGATTGTCGGTGACATGGGCTTCAGTGCCGCGTTCGGGGCGCATTTCATAGAGCGCCACGGGAATGCCGCGCCCGGCGATCTGCCAGGCCACCTCGCAGCCCGCCAGACCGCCGCCGATCACACGCACCGGTGCCGGTGAATTCTCGTTCATGGCGAGCAGTATAGAGGAGAGGAGGGCGGCTTGGGCTAACGATTGTAGCGGTGGCCGAACAGCATGGTGATGTTGGTGCGCCGGTTGATGTAGCCGGAGCGGAAACGACAATCGTCGGTCTTGTGAAAGAGGTTGGAGTTGAAAATCACTGCCCGGTTGGAACGGTGCGGAATGATCATGCTGTCGCGGCCTTCAGCGTCGAGGAACTGATCGATCGCATCCTGGCGGTTGTTGTAGCGGCGAAAATCCCAGCTGAGAGGAGCTTCCGCTTTGAACACTTCGAGGCTGCCGGAGTCGGGCCGGCAGTTGGCTTCGTCGGGCGAGATCCAGAAATTGACGTTCACCGCCGCGCAGTCGGCATGCTTGTCCAATCCGCTCAAGTCGGAATCGCATTTGTACGACCACATTTCGATGAGCGGATGATCGGCAAAGATCGCCGGCAGGCGCTGGCGCAGCTCATGGGCGATCTGCAGCAACAACGGTTCGCAAAAGCCGTCGTTCAAATAAGTACCGAGATAGCCTGGCTTGACGTCCTTCCATATCGTCGCCTCGCGGCAAAATGCGCGCAGGCGCAGGAGCGCATCCTGGCTCAACAGATCATCGACAACGGCGAGATTGGGCTCTAAGCCGAAATAAGAACTTTCCACTTGGCGCCTGCCCACGCCCTTGCCGAGCGCCGAAATTTCCAGCATCGGGCAGGCGGGAACGTAATAGGCGCCGTCATAGTTCGGATTGAGCTTGTCCCGCTGCGCTTCCGAAAGCTTGAATATTTCGTCATGCGCCATATCGTACGGCATGGCGTCGCGCACTGATTCATAGCACCCGATAATTTTTTGGATGTCGTTGCCGGCTATGCCGCGCGCATAGAGGTGGCGCATTTGATCGATGTCGTGGTTGAGTTTGAACAGCGCCGAACTGCGTTGCGGCCGGACGGCAAGCCGTGCCGCACGCTTAAAATGCGCATGGGCGTCTTCAAGCGCGCCGCTCGCAAGGTAGCAAAGCGCCATCTTCGAATGCGCTTCGCTCATGTCCGGCGCGAGCTTTATCGCCGCTTTAAAATGCTTGCGCGCTTCGGAATTATCGGCCGAGCCGAACAGCGCCCAGCCCAAATTCAAATGCGCCGCCGGCGCCTCGGGCTGCAGTTCCACGGCGCGGCGGTCATGCTGGATGGCGCCTGCCAAATCGCCGAGATCGAACAGCGCCAAGCCGAGGTTGCTGTGCGCCGCGGCGTGATCCGGGTTGATCTCGACGGCGCGCAGGTAGCATGTCACCGCCTCTTCCAGCCGGTTTGCGGCGTGATAGACGCTGCCCAAAGTGCTTTCGATATCGGCCGAGCCCGGCTGTACCTGGCGGGCCTGCTCCAGGCACTTAATCGCTTCCCCGTAGCGCGCCAGCTTGCGCAGCAACTGGCCCATGCTGGCCAGGCTCTCGGCGGAATTCGGATTGAGTTCAACGGCACGGCGAAAGGATTCGAGCGCCGCGTCGGCGTCGTCGAGCGCCGCATAAGCGCGCCCGAGATTACCGTGATAAGCGGCGTTGCCGGGGTTCCCGTCAATCGCCTGCCCAATCAGTTCGATAGCCTCGCCCGGCTGATTGCGCGCCAGGCGGATCAGCCCGGAAAGATGCAACGCATCGGCAAACTCCGGCTCGACATCGAGCAGCAGACGATAAAGCCCATCCGCCTCGTCCAACCGCCCGGCCTGGTGATGCTGCACGGCCATGTTGAGAATCTCATCGCGGTCCGGGGCAGTCTCCGCTGCCGCTTGCGGCGCGCCGTATTTCGCTGGTTCCACCCGTTCAACATGAGCCATTTCGTCAGATTAATGACTCGTCACTTAAGGAATGATGAACCTTTGTGGCTATGCCATGTGTGCCAGATCGCTGATTTGATTGTGGGTTGTGATTAGATGAGGCACTATGCCCATGGGTTGAGGTGCAAGAATATTTCGGGCGCTTGGATGTTGAAGCATTTGGTGGCGCTATTGCTCTTCGTGCTCGTCGTGATTGGCGGGACGCTGCTCCACGCGCCCATTGCCGTCGCCGCCGCCGAGAACAGGGACGCCGTGGCGGTCATCATCGGCAATAAGAATTATACCGGCTCGGTGCCGAATGTAGACTTCGCGCACAACGACGCCGCGGCGATGAAGCGCTTCGTTATCGATGTACTGGGCTTCCGCGAAGGCAACATCATCGATGTCAGAGACGCCACAGCTGGCCGGCTGGCGGCAGTGTTTGGCACCGCCGACAACGCCGAAGGTCAACTGCATGACTGGGTGAAACAGGGCAAGTCGGATGTGGTGGTGTTCTATTCCGGCCATGGCGCGCCGGGCCTGCGTGACAAACGCGGCTATCTGGTACCGACCGACGCCGATCCCCGGCGCATCGAACTGACCGGCTATCCGGTCGATATTCTCTACGCGAATTTGGCAAAAATTCCGGAACGGCGGATGGCTATTTTCCTCGACGCCTGCTTCTCGGGCGAGACGCCGAAGGGCATGATCGTTGATTCGGCCTCGGCAATAATGGTGCAGCCCAAATTGCCCGCCACAGCTTCGGGAATGACCGTGCTCACCGCGGCGAGCCGCGATCAGGTGGCGAATTGGGACAACGCGGCCAAGCATGGCCTGTTCACGCGCTATCTCCTGCAAGCGTTACGCGGCAAGGCAGATGCCGAGCCGTACGGCAACGATGACGGCGACGTAAGCTTGGCCGAGGTCATGCGTTATCTCGACGAGGAAATGACCTATCAATCGAAGCGCCTGTTCGGCGCGGCGCGTGAGCAACGCGCCACGTCCATCGGTGATAAGGGCGTGGTGCTGGCATCGCTACCCGCAGAGGAGTTGCCGCCGGCAAAGGAGTTCACCATTGTCGAAGCCGATCTGACGATGCGGGCCTTGAAGAATGCCAATGTACGCGCCGGGCCGTCGACGGCGGAAACGAAAGTGGGCGCGCTCAGCGAAGGCAGTGCTGTCAATGTCACGGGAGAGGTGGAAGGCCGCGACTGGTACCGCGTGGCGCTGGCCGATGGCGCCGAAGGCTATGTCTGGCGCCCACTTCTGAGCGAAGAAGAAGCCGCGCCGGCGGGGCCGGTGTTGGAGGAATTGGTAACGGAAGAGCCCGCGCCTGCTCCTCAACCGGCGAACCCCTCTGAGATTGTTATCGCGAGCGGCCCGTTGCTTGGCTTGACGTTGGCGGATTGGTTGCTGCTGAGCGCCGATCGTTTGAAGCAAGGCGAATACGTGGCGCTGATCGGCGAGGCAGCGCAACTGCGCGAACGGTATGGGCGGATGTCCGCTGTCGAGTCGGTGCTGCAGCAAGCAGTGATGGGCGATCTCGAGGCCAGGGAAGGCATGGCGCGAGTGGTGTATGCCGCAGCTTATCGTCGGCAGCATGGCTCCTTTGACGAATTGGAAGCTAATCTGGATGAGGCAATTTCCATCATTCTTTCGTCTTTTAAACCGATCACTCAGAGCGATGCCCGCGCATCCTTGGATGCGCTGGAAAATCTAAAATCGGTAAGTGGGACGACCCCTGCGACGCTGTCGCTGAAGGCGCGTGCCTATCATGTGTTGGAGGATTACGGGAATGCGGAGGCGGCTTATGGCGCTTGGCTAAACGCAACGCTGCCAGACGACGCGGAGCGCCAGCAAATGATCGCGGCGATGCTGCGCGCGAGTAAGGCCGAACCCTACGGCCCGCGGGTCGGCGAATCCTTCCGCGACTGTGCAATGTGCCCTGAGATGGTGGTGGTGCCGGCCGGTGAGTTCATGATGGGCTCGCCGATCGGCGAGGAGGGGCGCGATAGCGATGAGGGGCCCGTTCGCCGGGTTTTGGTGCGCCAGCCCTTCGCGATTGGAAAATATGAAGTGACGTTTGAAGAGTGGGATGCGTGCGTTACCGGTGGAGGTTGCAACGGCTATCGGCCAGAAGACAAAGGTTGGGGTCGTGGCAAGCGGCCAGTGATTAACATGTGCCAAAACGACGCCAAGGCGTACACCAAGTGGCTGAGCGCGAAGACGGGCAACGTGTACCGTTTGCCGAGCGAAGCCGAATGGGAATACGCGGCGCGCGCGGGGACGGTGACGCCTTTTAGTTCCGGCAAGACGATAAACTCGTCTTGGTCCAATTACGGAAACAAGAAAGGCAAGACGGATTGGGTGGGACACTATTCTCCCAATGGTTTCGGACTCCACGACGTACATGGCAACGTTTGGGAATGGGTTGAAGATTGCTGGAACAATGGCTATGCGGGCGCGCCCTCGGACACAAATGTGTGGCAGGCCAGCGACTGTCGTCTTCGCGTTCTTCGGGGCGGTTCGTGGGTCAACGATCTCCAGTCCGTGCGGTCGGCCTACCGCCAGGCGTTCGAACCCGGGAACAGGAACTTCAACGTCGGATTCCGTATTGCCCGGACGCTACCCTGAGAGGGAGGCTTAGCACTTGCATCTTTATTTCATAACATTTTGAGGTCTGGGCGAGGCATCAGAGACAAATATTAACTTGGTGATCGTGTGAGTAAAAATGCAGACATCACACGAACCACAGGCTCGGCTTTCGAGTAAAAATAATATCAAGCAGCCGAACGTTTTGCCGCCGCGCGGCGGCGTTTGGGCTTGGCGCGCCTCGGCGCGAGCGCTTTGGCGAGGTATTGGCCGGTATAGCTTTCCGGGTTCCGGGCCATGTCTTCCGGGCGTGCCTGGGCGATCAGGCGGCCGCCGCCGTCGCCGCCGTCGGGTCCGAGGTCGATCACCCAGTCGGCGGTCTTGATGATCTCCAGATTGTGCTCGATGACGAGCACGGTGTTGCCGGTATCCACCAGGCTGTGCAGCACTTCCAAGAGTTTGCGCACGTCGTGGAAATGAAGGCCCGTGGTTGGTTCGTCGAGGATATATAGGGTGCGCCCGGTGGCGCGGCGCGATAGCTCCTTGGCCAGCTTCACGCGCTGCGCCTCGCCGCCCGAGAGCGTCGTCGCCTGCTGGCCGACCTTGATGTAGCCGAGGCCGACACGCTGCAGGGTCTCAAGCTTGTTGCGGATCGCCGGCACCGCCTTGAAGAATTCCGTCGCCGCCTCGACCGTCAGATCCAGCACGTCGGCAATCGATTTTCCCTTGTAATGGACCTCCAAGGTTTCGCGGTTGTAGCGGTGACCCTTGCACTCCTCGCATTGGATATAGATGTCCGGCAGGAAATGCATTTCGATCTTGATCAGGCCGTCGCCCTGGCACGCTTCGCAGCGCCCGCCCTTGACGTTGAAGGAGAAGCGTCCGGGCTTGTAGCCGCGCGCCTTGGCTTCCGGCAGGCCGGCGAACCAATCGCGGATCGGACCGAACGCCCCGGTGTAGGTCGCCGGGTTGGAGCGCGGCGTACGGCCGATCGGCGATTGGTCGATATCGACGATCTTGTCGATAAATTCCAACCCTTCGATGGCGTCATGCGCCCCCGGTTGCGCCCGCGCGCCATTCATGCGCTTGGCCACAGCCTTGTAGAGGGTATCGATGACGAGCGTCGATTTTCCGCTGCCGGAAACCCCGGTCACGCAGGTAAAGGTGCCGAGCGGAAAATGCACGTCGATATTCTGAAGATTGTTCTCGCGTGCGCCGATGACGCTGACGCGCTGCCCCTTCTTGCCTTCGCGCCGCTTATCCGGCACCGCGATCTGTTCCATGCCGGTAAGGTATTTCCCGGTCAGGCTCTCGGGCGCCGCCATGATCGCCTGCGGCGTCCCTTCGGCGACGATCTCGCCGCCATGCACCCCGGCGGCCGGGCCCATATCGATGACATGATCGGCGCTGAGGATGGCCTCTTCGTCATGCTCGACGACGAGCACCGAATTGCCGAGATCGCGTAAGTTTTTCAGGGTGCCGAGCAGCCGCGCATTGTCGCGCTGATGGAGGCCGATGGAAGGCTCGTCGAGCACGTACAGCACGCCGGTTAAGCCCGAGCCGATTTGCGAGGCGAGACGGATGCGCTGGCTTTCGCCGCCCGACAGTGTGCCGGCGGCGCGCGCCAAGGTGAGATATTCGAGGCCGACATCGACAAGAAAGCGCAGTCGCTCGTTGATCTCCTTGAGGATACGCTGGGCGATTTCCTTGTGCTTGGCGCTGAGTTGGGTATCGAGCACGGCGAACCATTCGGCGGCCTGGAGAATGCTCAAGACGGTAATCTCGCCGATATGGCGGCCGCCGATCTTGACCGCCAGGGCCTCCGGCTTGAGGCGGTTGCCGGCGCAGGTTTCGCACGCCGCCGTGCTCTGGAATTTCGCCATTTCCTCGCGCAGCCAGGCGCTGTCGGATTCGCTCCAGCGCCGGTCGAGATTGGGGATCACGCCTTCGAAGGTCTTGGTGGTGCTGTATTCGCGCGTGCCGTCGTCATAGCGGAATTTTATCCGTTCCTTGCCCGAGCCGTGCAGTATCACGCTACGCAGCTTCTCCGGCAGCTCGTTCCACGGCGTGCCCGTGCTTTTCTTATAGTGCCGCGCGATGCTGTCGAGCGTCTGGCCGTAATAGGGCGAGGAGGAGCCGGCCCATGGCGCGATGGCGCCTTCGCGCAATGTCAGACTCTCGTCCGGCACCACAAGTTGCGAGTCGAAATAGAGCCGCACGCCGAGGCCGTCGCAGGCCGGGCAGGCGCCGAACGGATTGTTGAACGAGAACAGGCGCGGTTCGATCTCTTCGATGGTAAAGCCCGAAACCGGACAGGCGAACTTGGCTGAAAAAATTGTGCGCTCACCACTGTCGGCATCTTCGGCGATCGCCAAACCTTCGGTCAGGCCAAGCGCCGTCTCCAGGCTGTCGGCCAGTCTGTTGCCGAGGTCGCCCTTCACCACGATGCGGTCGATGACGACTTCGATATCGTGTTTCTTTTTCTTATCCAGCGCCGGCGCGGCGTCGATATCGTGCATCTCGCCGTCGATCTTGACGCGGGTGAAGCCGCGCTTCATCAGCTCGACCAGTTCCTTGCGGTATTCGCCCTTGCGCCCGCGGATGATCGGCGCCAGCAGGAGGAGCCGGGTGCCGGATTTCATTTCCAAGACCCGGTCGACCATCTGGCTCACGGTCTGGCTCTCGATCGGAAGCCCCGTCGCCGGCGAATAGGGTATGCCGATGCGGGCGTAGAGCAGGCGGAGATAATCGTATATCTCGGTCACCGTGCCGACCGTCGAGCGCGGATTTTTCGATGTGGTCTTTTGCTCGATCGAGATCGCCGGCGACAGGCCGTCGATCGAATCGACATCGGGTTTTTGCATCAATTGCAGAAATTGCCGGGCATAGGCCGAGAGGCTCTCGACATAGCGGCGCTGGCCTTCGGCATAGATGGTATCGAAGGCGAGCGAGGATTTGCCCGAACCCGACAGGCCGGTAATCACCACCAGCTTGTCGCGCGGCAATTCCACGTTCACGCCCTTGAGGTTATGCTCGCGGGCGCCGCGTATGCTGATGTTTTTGTGCATCTTCTCGAGTTCGGGCGCTATCGGCGTAAAGAAATTGGCAACCACGCAATATAGGCAGCCCCGCGCGCGAATGCGAGCCTGATGACGATTGCGGCGCCGCCGCCGATACGCCAAAATAGCGCCCACGGAGCGTCGGCGAACGGACGCGGTGAGCGAGTGGGAGCGGAGCATGGCGGGCAGCGTAAATAAGGTGATTTTGGTGGGCAATCTCGGGCGCGACCCGGAGGCTCGCCAGATGCAGGACGGCAATCCGGTGGTCAATCTCTCGCTTGCGACCTCCGAGAGTTGGCGCGACAAGAACACCGGTGAGCGGCGCGAGAAAACTGAGTGGCACCGTGTCGTCATATTCAACGAGCGCTTGGCCGACGTGGCGCAGAAATATCTCCGCAAGGGCTCCAAGATCTACATCGAAGGCCAGTTGCAGACGCGCAAATGGACGGACCAGTCCGGCGTCGAAAAATATTCTACCGAAGTGGTGTTGCAGCGCTTTCGCGGCGAGCTGCAAATGCTCGACCGCGCCGGCGAAGGCGGCGGCGGTGGCGGCGACTATAACCAGGACAGCCAATCAGGCGGCGCATCGGGAAGCTCGGACGGCGGCGCTCCCTCCGGCGGCGCTCCCTCCGGCGGCAATCTCGACGACGATATTCCCTTTTAGCGGCCGCATGGGCGGCGCCTGGAGCGTTGTTCGCACTTGCAAAATAGACTATAATTAAGGCCAACGATTCGGGCATGTATTGCCCGCACGTTTTCTTTTTGAATCAATGAATTAAGTTGGTCTGTTGAGCACCACCCCACCGCCCGTTCCGCCTTCGGACATACCGCCGGATTTGCCGCCGGAATTGCCCCCTGGTGAGCCGCCGCAGGTCGGCGAACCGGTCTCCATCGAAGACGAAATGAAGCGCTCCTATCTCGATTACGCCATGAGCGTAATCGTGTCGCGGGCGCTGCCCGATGTGCGCGACGGGTTGAAACCGGTGCACCGGCGCATCCTGCACGCCATGAACGAAGGCGGCTACACCTCCGACAAGCCCTACCGCAAATCCGCCCGTGTCGTCGGCGATGTCATGGGCAAATATCACCCGCATGGCGATTCGGCGATTTACGACGCCATGGTGCGCATGGCGCAGGTTTTCTCCATGCGCCTGCCGCTCTTGGACGGCCAGGGCAATTACGGCTCCATGGACGGCGACCCGCCCGCCGCCATGCGTTACACCGAAGTGCGCATGGCGCCCTCGGCCCATGCGCTGCTCGCCGATCTCGACAAGGAGACGGTCGATTTTCAGGCCAACTACGATGAATCGTCGTTCGAGCCGACCGTGTTGCCGGCCGAATATCCCAATCTTCTGGTTAATGGCGCGAGCGGCATCGCTGTCGGCATGGCGACCAACATTCCGCCGCACAATCTCGGCGAAGTGGTCGATGCCTGCCTTGCCTATGTCGACGATCCGGAAATCTCCATCGAAGGCCTGATGAAATTCGTCGAAGGGCCGGATTTCCCCACCGGCGGCCTCATCTTCGGCCGTGCCGGTATCCGCCAGGCCTATCACACTGGGCGCGGCTCGGTGGTCGTGCGCGCCCGCGCCGCCTTTGAAGAGCTGCGCAAGGA
This sequence comes from Alphaproteobacteria bacterium MarineAlpha10_Bin2, assembly GCA_002937555.1. Lineage (GTDB taxonomy): Bacteria > Pseudomonadota > Alphaproteobacteria > UBA828 > UBA828 > PTKB01. Next base: position 17,160 of record PTKB01000006.1, read on the forward strand.
CCGCGAGGCCATCGTGGTCACCGAGATTCCCTATCAGGTCAACAAATCGCGCATGATGGAGCGCATCGCCGAGCTGGTTCACGAGAAGAAGATCGAGGGCATCAGCGATCTCAGAGACGAATCCGACCGCGATGGAGTGCGCGTGGTGATCGAGCTGAAGCGCGACGCCATCGGCGAAGTGGTGCTCAACCAGCTCTATCGCTATTCCTCCCTGCAGACCAGCTTCGGCGTCAACATGCTGGCGCTCAACGGCGGCAAGCCGGGCGTCATGAATTTGAAAGAGGTTATCGCCGCCTTCGTAGTGTTCCGCGAAGAGGTCATCACCCGGCGTACCGTCTATCTGCTCGGCAAATCACGTGACCGGGCGCATATTTTGGTCGGCCTGGCCATCGCCGTCGCCAACATAGATCCGATAATCGAGTTGATCCGAAAAGCCAAGGATCCGGCCGCTGCGCGCGAGGCGCTGACGGCCCGGGCGTGGCCGACCAAGGATGCGCGACCGTTGATCGAATTGATCGCCGATCCGCGCCAATCGGTTGACAACAGCGGCAATTGCCGCCTCTCGGACGAGCAGGCCAAGGCCATCCTGGAATTGCGCCTGCAACGGCTGACCGCCATGGAGCGTGACAAGCTCGGCGATGAATTGCATTCGATCGTCGACGATATCAAGCGCTATATCGGCATTTTGCACGATCCGGAAACGCTGAAAAACGTGCTGCGCGAAGGCTTGCGCGTGGCGCGCGAGAAATTCGCCGATCCGCGCCGTACCGAGCTCGTCGAGCACGAATTCGAGCATGACGTCGAGGACTTAATCCAGCGCGAAGAGATGGTCGTCACCTTAAGTCATGCGGGCTATATCAAGCGCGTGCCGCTTTCCACTTACCGCGCCCAGCGCCGTGGCGGCAAGGGCCGCGCCGGAATGCGCGTGCGCGACGAGGATTTCGTCAACCGGGTGTTTGTTCTGAACACGCACACCCCGGTGCTGTTCTTCTCGAGCGCCGGCAAGGTTTATAAGCTCAAGGTCTACCGCCTGCCGCTGGCCGAGCCTCAGGCGCGCGGCAAGGCGCTCATCAATCTGCTGCCGCTGGCCGAAGGCGAGACCATTTCCACGCTTCTGCCGATGCCCGAGGACGAAGAAAGCTGGGCCGACAGCCAGCTTATGTTCGCCACCGTTTCCGGCACCGTACGGCGCAACAGCGCCGCCGATTTCCGCAGTGTCATGGCCAACGGCAAGATCGCCATGAAGCTCGATGAAGGCGATAGAATCGTTGGCGTGCAGTTTTGCGGTGAGGATGACGACGTGCTGCTCGCCGCCGCCGGCGGCAAATGCATCCGCTTTCAGGTGCCCGAGGTGCGCCTCTTCAAGGGACGCAGCTCGCAAGGCGTGCGCGGCATGAGCCTGGATAAAAAGGACCGGCTCATTTCGATGACCATTCTGCACCATACCGGCGTCACGCCGGAAGAGCGCGACGGCTATTTTGGCCGCAAGCGCGACGACGAAATACCCGAATTGCCGCCGGCGCGGCGCGCCGCGCTGGAGGCGGATGAGCAGTTTCTCTTGACCGTCCGCGACGACGGTCACGGCAAGCGCACCTCGGCGCACGACTATCGCGTGACCCGGCGCGGCGGCAGGGGCGTGATCAATATCGACGTCGGCAAAAAGGGCAAGGTCGTGGCCGCCTTCCCGGTCGCCGAGGAGGACGAGATCATGCTGGTAACCGATGGCGGTCAGTTGATCCGCTGCGCCGTACACGATATCAGCAAGGTCGGGCGCGCCGCGCGCGGCGTCCGCATCTTCCGTCTGGCCAAGGACGGGCGCGTGGTTTCAGTCGCCCATCTCGGAGAGAGCGCCAATGGCGACGACGAAGCGAGCGGCGAAGCGGATGAGGAAGCACCAAGCGAGGCGGACGGAGAAGGCGAGGAAGATACCCAAGAATGAGTGAACAGCGAATTGGCATCTATCCCGGCACCTTCGATCCCATCACATCGGGTCATTGCGATATCGTGCGCCGGGCGCTCAGGCTGGTCGACAAGCTTGTCGTCGGTGTCGCCTCCAACGCCGGCAAGGGCCCGGCCTTCAGTCTTGACGAGCGGATCGAGATGACCCGCGGCGATCTCAAAGCCTTCGATCCGGAGGGCAGCCGCATCGAGGTGCGCGCCTTCGACCAGTTGCTCATGCATTTCGCCGAGGATATGAACGCTGCCATCATCGTGCGCGGTTTGCGCGCCGTATCCGATTTCGATTTCGAGTTTCAGATGACCGGCATGAACGCGCGCCTCAACCCCAATGTCGAAACCGTCTTTCTGATGGCGTCGGAAAGCCACCAGTTTATTTCCTCGCGCTTCGTCAAGGAGATCGCGGAGCTGGGCGGGGATATCACCAGTTTCGTCTCGCCCAATGTCGCCGGCCGCCTGGCGGTGCGCTACAAAGACGGAAGCTGAGCCGCGCCGGGCGCACCGCCCGCGCCGGCCCAATGCCGGGTTACTTTCGACATGCGGGTCGATCTTTTCAATTTTCATCTGCCGCCGGAGCGGATCGCCGCGCGTCCCGCATCGCCGCGCGATTCCGCCCGCCTTCTCCATGTTTCCGAGAGCGGTTTTGGCGACCATATCGTCCGCGACTTGCCGGCACGGCTCTTGCCCGGCGACGTATTGGTGTTGAACGACACCCGCGTGCTGCCGGCGCGCCTCAGGGGCACGCGCGGCGCGGCGCGCATCGAGGTGACGCTTCACCGCATGGTGGCGGACGGCGTTTGGGACGCCTTCGCGCGCCCGGCCAAGCGCCTCAAGGCGGGCCAAGAGATCGTCTTCGCCGGTGATTTCTCAGCGCAAGTTGTAGCGCGCGAAGGGCCTGAGGTGCGCCTCGAATTCTCGCTGCAGGGCGCCGCATTGCGTGCCGCCCTGGAGCATCACGGCGCGATGCCTCTACCGCCCTATATCCCGCGCGAGAATGGCGCGGATGCGCGCGACAAGGCGGATTATCAGACCATCCATGCCGCCCATGACGGCGCGGTTGCTGCGCCGACCGCCGGCCTTCACATGACTCCGGCGTTGTTCGACGCGCTGAAGCTGCGCGGTGTCGCCACCGAATTCATTACACTGCACGTCGGCGCTGGCACGTTCCTGCCGGTGCGCGCGGCGGATACGGCGGATCATGTCATGCATGGCGAGTGGGGAACGCTCGGCGCCGAGACCGCGGCGCGCATCAACGCCGCGCGCGACAAGGGCGGGCGCGTCGTCGCGCTCGGCAGCACCAGCCTCCGCATCCTCGAGCATGCGGCGGATGCCGAGGGCCGCCTCGCCCCCTTTTCAGGCGATATCGACCTCTTTATCGTGCCGGGTTACCGTTTCAAAATTACCGATCTGCTGATGAGCAATTTCCACTTACCATGCTCGACTCTATTCATGCTGGTCTCCGCCTTTGCCGGCATGGCGCGCATGCAGGGCGCCTATGCACATGCCATCTCCTCGGGCTATCGTTTCTATTCCTACGGCGATGCAAGCCTGTTGACACGCGCCGATACGGCTGCGGTCGCGGCCGAAGCCGCGGCGGCCCAGAGGGCAGGGGCATGAGCGCCATCCCATTCGTGATCTCGGCGCGCGACGGCGCCGCGCGGGCGGGCCGGTTGGAACTCGCCCATGGCGTGGTAAACACCCCGGCCTTCATGCCCGTCGGCACCGCCGCCACGGTGAAAGGCATGCTGCCCGAAGCGGTCGCCGCGTCGGGCGCGGATATCCTTTTGGGCAACGTCTATCATCTCATGCTCCGCCCCGGCGCCGAGCGTATTCAGGAACTTGGCGGATTGCACAAATTCATGAACTGGCCGGGCCCGATCCTCACCGATTCCGGCGGGTTTCAAGTCATGTCGCTGTCCAAGATCCGCGAGCTCGACGAAGATGGCGTCGAATTCCGCGCCCATACCGACGGCGCGCGCCATCGCCTCACACCCGCTGGCGCAATCGACATCCAGCATAAATTGGGCAGCGACATCACCATGGTGCTCGACGAATGCACGCCCTATCCGGTGAACGAGGCGGAAGCGGCAAGCTCCATGCGCCGTTCCATGCGCTGGGCGGCGCTCTGCCGTGAGCACTTCGCGGAACGCCCGGGCCACGCCCTGTTCAGCATCGTGCAGGGCGGCGTGTTCGGGGACCTGCGCGCTGAATCCGCGGCATCCTTACGCGACATCGGTTTCGACGGTTACGCCATCGGCGGCCTCGCGGTTGGCGAAGGCCAGGAGCAGATGCTGGCGGTGCTCGACGATCTCGCGGGCGCGCTGCCGGACGACCGGCCGCGCTATCTGATGGGCGTCGGCACGCCTGAGGACATGGTGAAATCTGTGCTCCGCGGCGTCGATATGTTCGATTGCGTCCTTCCCACCCGGTCCGGGCGCACCGGGCGGTGCTACACCGCGCGCGCCACGCTCAACTTGCGCAACGCCCGCCACGCCGCCAATCCGCGCCCGCTGGATGAGTATTGCGCCTGCCACACATGCGCCCACTATTCCCGCGCCTATATTCACCATCTTTTCCGTTGCCAGGAAATGCTCGGCCCGATTCTCCTGACCCTGCACAACCTCTCCTTCTACCAAACCGTGATGGCCGATTTGCGCGGCGCCATTGCCGCCGGCAGCTTGGCCAATTTTGCCGGTCAATTCCTCGCCCGCGCCGAGATGGGTGATATCGAGCCGCTATGAAACCCACGCCATCGCCCGCACGGCCAGCCCATTCTTGACCCCGATAGAGCCAATCCATATGGTGGCCCACCTTCCCAGGGGCGCGTAGCTCAGTTGGCAGAGCATCTGACTTTTAATCAGAGGGTCACAGGTTCGATTCCTGTCGCGCCTACCAATTAAATCAATAATTTAGACATGTATCTAATGCCTCTGTAAATTTTAATATTTACCTGGGGCGACATATGGGGCAACAAACTTCTGAAAATCCTGTAGCCCTGATCGCAAGCAGATAGCGATGATGAGTCAGAAATTTTCACTAGCACCGACGGGCAGAGTCCCTTGGGCGCAATGCCAACTCGCATATCAAGTCGGCCCTTCACGAACAACCGGGTAAAGCCAAGAGCTGTCGGCCCTGATAGACCGACTGCATGTACGATTCATTCCACAAGCAGCCGCTGACAATTGCTATCCGATTGCGCTGACTTCTAAGATACTCTCTCGACTAAGGATCGCTTTCGACGCTTAAGACTCACCGTAAAGGGGGAGCAGGTCAGGGGCAAAGCGGAAGTCGAACGCGTTGTCGGGGGACATATCAAAATGAAAGCGTTGATCGCGGGCGGCGGCATCGGCGGCATGACGATGGCGCTCAGATTGCATCATGCCGGCATCGATATGGAAGTGTTCGAATCCGTCGTCGAGATCAGGGAACTCGGCGTCGGCATCAACCTGTTGCCGCATGCCACGCGCGAGCTGACGGAGCTCGGGCTGCTTGAGGATTTGGCGGCGACGGCGATCGAGACGCGCGCGCTCAGCTACCACACCCAATACGGCCACCATATCATCACCGAGCCGCGCGGCTTGGCGGCCGGCTACAAATGGCCGCAATTTTCCATTAACCGCGGCAGCCTGTTGATGATTTTGGCCGAAGCGGCGAGAGATCGTATCGGTGCCGAACGCGTGCACGCGGGACATCATTTGGATGCCTTCAGCCAGGATGCGGATGGCGTGACGGCCCATTTTGTCCATCCGCAAAACGGCGAAGCCGTCGCGGAGTGTCGCGGCGACCTGTTGATCGGCGCCGACGGCATACACTCCCGGGTGCGGGAAATTCTCCATCCCGGCGAGGGCCTGCCGAATTTTTCCGGCATCACCATGTTGCGCGGCGTAACCGAACAGGAGCCTTTCTTCGACGGCCGCACGATGATCGTTGCCGGCACCTGGAACGAGCGCATGGTGGTCTATCCGATCTCCGAGGCGGCGCGCAAGAAAGGCCGGTCCCTGATCAATTGGGTCGCTGAAATCCGCGACGAGAGCAAGGTTCTCCGCAAGCGCGACAATTGGAGCCGCATCGGAATCAAAGCGGATTTCCTGCCGGCCTTCGCCGACTGGCATTTCGATTGCCTGGATATGCCACGCCTGATCGAGGACAACGACGTTGCATACGATTTTCCGATGGTCGACCGGGAACCTCTCGAACGCTGGAGCTTTGGCCGCGTGACGCTCCTGGGAGACGCCGCCCACCCGATGTATCCAAGCGGCTCGAACGGTGCCGCCCAGGCGATTCTCGACGCCAGCGTGCTAAGCGATATCCTCGTCAAGACGGACAGTATCGAGGACGCATTGATCGCCTATCAGAACGCACGCATGGCGCCGACGGCGAATGTCGTGCTTTCCAACCGAGACTTTTTGGCCGAGCGTGTCCTCCGGCTGGTCGACGAACGCTGCCCGGCGAATTGCAAAAACATCCACGACTTCGTCACCCGGGAAGAGATGGAACAATTCTCGCGTGACTATCAGCGTATCGCCGGCTTCGACAAGGATTCGCTCGATGCCAAACCCAGCCTGAAGAGCGTCTAAGACGCCCCGAACAAATAGGTCCCTAAGGCCAGAGAGTTTCCGAGGCAATACGCGCGCCATCGGCGAGACGCAATTGCAATAAACCGTTTCGTATCTCAAATCCGCCGGCGTTCAAGCATGCGGGAGTATCGTCGACGCACGGCAGCCCGACGCGCTTGGACAATGGGTTGAAGCCAGCGCGGACCAACTCGGCGGTGTGGACATTATCGTGCCCAATGTCGGCGCCTTGGCCGATTCTCAAGGCGCGGATGAGGACTCCTGGCGCGCCGGTTTCGAGATCGAAATTCTGGCCACCGTGCGCATGGTCGAAACGGCGCTGGCGTTTCTGGAAAAATCGGAGAGTGGCGCCATTGTCGCCATATCCAGCGCTGCGGCGCTCGAGAGCTTCGGTGGGGTGCGGCTGTACAATTCGGTCAAGGCGGCGCTGATAAACTATGTTTCGAACTTGGCCAACAATTTGGCGCAAAAAGGCATCCGCGCCAACACGGTCTCCCCCGGTACGATTAATTTCAAAATCGGCGTCTGGCACGACCGCGAACGGGAAAGCCCCGAAATCTTCAAAATGGCGATGGGTCGCAATCCCCTGGGCCGCATGGGTACGCCGGAAGAAGTGGCGAACGCTGTGGCCTTTCTCGCCAGCCCTGCGGCCGGCTTTATTACCAGCGCCAACTTGGTGGTGGATGGCGGCATCACCCAACGGTTGCAATGCTAAGACAGGCGCGCCCCCACCAAGTTACGGCGTGCTCCGCATCGGGCCGTTGGCGTGGTTACTATCGTAAGCGGTTCATGCGATTGTGGCAAAACGTAGGGATGTGGATTGCCGAAGGCCAATATTTCACGGTGCAAAACGATTTGCGGTCGCGGAGCTTGCTCCCGCGCGAAGGCGCCGGCACCCCGAAGGCTCACTGTAACATGCATAATTATTCTAAACATTTGTCAATATGTTCGAGCCGATGATGCTGGCGGCTCGTTCATTTCGGCCATTAACGTTAAGAATAAATTAACCTAGTCATATTATAATGGTCAATAATACTCATTAATTTCATTTACAATCATGACTTATATTTGGATGTGGCGCGCGGAAACGGGAGAGGCGCTGACCTCTACCGTGACGCGCGCCTCGACCAAATGGGCGACTCTCGGTGGAGACCACCCGCAGGACTTGCTGCCCAAAATGATGAAAACAGCCGTCGATAAGATGTTCTCGGGAAGCTGATTGTTTTTGCCGGCGGCCGCGTATGGGCCAAGGCGACGCGAAAAATTCAGACACGCATTGATTCCAAATTGGCGGGATCGAGATCGTCTCCAAGATAGTAATCCGTGGGCGGGCGAAATGACGTTCCGAGCCTGACCATTCATCGCCTATAGGAATCCGGGCCCTAAGCCGCGTTCAAGACCGGCTTTCTGCCGGCCGGCCTTTCGCCTCGACTTCGATCGATGCCCAACCCATACTCCGGCGCGCCATGCATCCGCCCTCCCTTAGCTTTTCGAAGTCCTGTCCCGCTGCGCCAAATGGCGCGCGATTCGCGGCATGACGCTTTGAGTCCCTTTCGATGCTAGAGAACGCCGTCTTTTGGGGGGCGGGGTGCGCGATTGTTTGGGGGTTCTCGGACTATATCGCGCGCCTTGCCGGGCGCTCCGTCGGCCCGATGGCGGCGACCTTCGCGATGATGATGGTTGGTGGGGTGCTGATCGCCGCCATCATGGCGGTGATGGGAACGCCGGTAGAGTGGCGCCTCGACGGGCTGCATTGGCTGCTGGCCATCGGCGCCGGCGTGACCCTCGGCGCGGTGCTGTTTTTCTATGCCGTCACACATGGGCCGGTGTCGCTCGCCGCACCCATGGTGGCGTGTTATCCGGCCGTCGCAGTGCCGATATCGGTCGTACTCGGCGCCCAGCCCAAGCCGATCATATGGGGCGCTATGGCGATCACCCTGGCCGGCATCTGGCTGGTGGCGCGGACCGTCTCCGCCAGAGGCGGAGAAGACGCAGCGAAGGAATATACCCCCGCCGTGATCCGCCGCACGATCGTCCTGTCGCTTGCCGCCGCCAGCATCTATGCCGCCTCGCTCACCGCTGCGGACCGCGCCATCGAGATATACGGATCTCTGCAAACCGTACTCGTGATTCGCCTGATGGGCACGGTTGTCCTCATGGCCGTGCTGCTGGGCCGGCGCGAGAAGGTGCGCTTTCCCATGCGCGTCTGGCCGGTGCTGGTGGCTTTCGGCATCCTCGATACGCTCGGCCACCTGTTCCTGTTTTTCGGCCTCGAAACCACCCGCGGCGAATACGCCATCGTCGCCAGCGTTGCCTATACGGCGGTCACCGTGCTGCTTGCGCGCATCTTTCTGCACGAGCCGGTCTCGAAGCCGCAATGGGGCGGGGTCGCGCTCATCATTGCAGGCGTCGCCATCCTCGGCGCGTTCGGCTGACCCCGAGGGCCTGCGGCGTTTAGTCCGTGCGGCTGGTGACCTCGAGCAAGTGGTAGCCGAACTGGGTTTTCACCGGCCCCTGAACTTCGTTCAAGGGGGCCGAAAAAACGACGGCATCGAATTCCTTGACCATCTGGCCCGGCCCGAATTCGCCGAGATCGCCGCCCTTGCGGCTCGACGGGCAGGTCGAATGCTGCTTCGCCACTTCGGCGAAGTCCTCGCCGCCAGAAATTCTCGCCTTGAGCTCTTCGCAAAGAGCTTCGCTTTCAACCAAAATATGCCGAGCGCCGGCTTGAGCCATGGGAATTCTCCGTATGATTTATTGTTGGTGATTGGCCCGCACCGGACCGCCGGCGGAACATAACCGGTGTGCATCGCCGTGAACAGAGCGGAAGATTAGAATATTTGGCCCTCGGCGCGCGGTTGGATATCGTCATCGGCGATGGCCGGTAGATCGGCTTCCAGAATCGCCGGCACGTATAATATCCACGGGTGTTTGTACGCATAGATAGGCTGGTTGGGCGCCGTTGGTACGTCAAGCTTGCGCGTTTCGGTGCTGTGCAGGAGGCGGCGGAAGGCTTCGACCCGGCGCCAATTGCCGGCGCCGTATTTGGCGCCGATATTCGCCGCCTTCAGCCGTAGCCACATCGCCGCCGCCGCGGCCACATGCACGGTGCCGTAGGACGTGCCGTCGCCGCCGCCGTCGGTCGAGCTCAAGTTGCGCGCGCTGTCGGCCTCGGCCACCGCCCGGTCGATACATGCCGAGGGCGCCCAGATATCGATGAACTGGTCGTCGCCGGCAATATGGCGCGTCCCGCCGCGCACATATTCATTGTAGATTTCCAGCTTGAAATTTTCTGCCGCGGCATGGGCCGCCGGAATCTTGCGGTCCTTCGGCTGTACGCCGCCGACGCCGATGGTGCGGAAATAGCGACCCGGATAGGTCACCGTGTCGGTATATTGACCGCCGGCGGCGCAAACGATCACGCCGGCCATATAGGCGCGGTCGAGCGCCTGGCCCATCTCTTCGCCGCCCGACATCCAGCCTAAGCTAATGCTGATCACCTGGCAGCCCGCCGCCACCAGATGATCGATGGAACCGGCGACCCGCCCACGCGCCGCATCCGTCATCAGCACGACCGAGCGCACCGCGCGGCACGGCACCACAGGGAGGCCCGGGGCGACGCCGATCTTGCCGCCGGCGAGCACGCTGCCGGTGCGCAAGCCATGGCCGGGAACGTCCGGCGGCAAGCGCATCGGCACATAGGTCAGCGGATCCTCCGGATTGCTGTCGCCGTCCATAAAGTCCTTCCCAACCTGCCAGCGGATGGTTTTGTTGGTGCGCGTATTGCCACCGTCCGCCGCCGGTGTACTCTCCCACTGGCCAAACACGCTGTGTGCCACATAGCCGGTATCGACATGTCCGACCTTGATGTTCCCCCAATCGGTCTTGCCGTCCTTCTTGGGCAGCTTGCCCAGCGCTTTCTGTGCATCGATGAGACGTAGATTCCAGTAGCTCGATCTAGGTGGAGATTGGCTAAACGGCAGCGCGTCGTTGGTCAGAAGCGAAACATCGGCGATTGCCTCGGCAAAGGCGAGATTGACCTTCTGGCCGCTGAACGAAGTTGGATTTGCGTTGATCTTATCTAGCTTTGCCCGACCCGGCGTGGCGGAGAACGAAATGGTCTCCGGCTTGAGGTGAAACTTCCAATCGGGGTTATAATTGGCTTGCCGCGCCACCACTTCGCCGCTTAATCCGAGCGCCCCGGTGCTAATCGCGCCCTGCGCTGCTTCAAGGCGGTCGAGATCGCTTAGCATGACGAAGAAAGGCGACAGGCCGCCGCCATAGCTAAACTTGAAATACGCCTTACAAGGTTTATCGGCCATCGCTTTCTCCCCTATCATACGCCGCCTGTGGTGGTGGTCTCTGAGCGTCCGTTTATTTGGTCTTCGAATGCGGAACCGCTTTGTGGGCAAGATATCCGGCGTGGCTGATAAGCAGGATGTAGATGAAAGACTGGCTGAGTGTCGGCAGCTCTTTGATATCCCCGGCAGTCTGGGCAAACGCGTTGGCGATCATCAGCCCGTAGATCACGGCGGCGATGACGGTGAATACCGCCATTTGCACCTTGCCGATATCCACATGCGCGGAGTTGCCGACCTCCTCGCCTTTGAAGATATCGATGAATTTGGCGTCTTTCACGTGGCGATTACTGTGAATGACACCCGTGATCGCGACGCCGCCGCGTCCATCGGCGTCGGGCTCGACTTCCGCATCCGATTTCTCTTTCTCATCAATCTTAAGGGAGAATTTTGCATTCTTCGCGAGTGGTGACCCGACCAGGGAAACAGCGCCTATACCGAGCAGCCAAAAGAACTCCGGCGGAATTTCGAGACTGGCTACATTAAATTTGAAATTCCAAGAGTAAGCAGCGTAGATGGTGGCTGCGATCAGCACCGTCCATATGGCCATTTGAATGCGCGAGAGCGAGACCTTGTTGCGCCCATCGACGGAACAGGCCCTTCCAACAGTCGGTGACCCATTTGTCCGTCGCCAGCGCCAGGGCGCCGATGAGCGCGCCGAATGTCAGCCACTGCCCGGTGAGCGCGCTGGTGTCCGCCGGGCGCCAAAATACGCCGGCCAAAACCAGGCCCGCCGCCGCCGCGAAAAACAGAATTGCCGCATAGTATTTCCCCATTATCCGATTTCCAATCTAAATTGGAGAAAATCTACTGACTATTTATTGTCATAACTAGAATACTGAAATATACGTACTTAATTTAGCAAGCATTTGCGCCGCTGCCGGCGCCCATCTTGGCCCTGCCGCCCTTCGAATATCGCCGTTTCAATTGCCGGTAATACTACGTAAGTGCTCTGGACGTCGCTGTCGCGGCGAACAGTTCGCGCCGTGCCAGACCCTCTTCCAATACGACGACCAGCAGTTTCCGTCGCGCCAGGCGCGCGGCGAAATCCGCATCGCCGTGCACTTCTTGGATCGCCTCGCCGTTCTCCTCTTCCGCCGCCACCGTGATGCGGGCGGAATCGAGATATTGCCCGGTGAGTTCGAT
>PTKB01000060.1 GCA_002937555.1 Alphaproteobacteria bacterium MarineAlpha10_Bin2
AATCCGACGCGCGGGTACAGCTCGCCCGGATGCCACTCAACCTTGGCGACGACCCGGCGCTTCCTGTCCCAAGAGCCTGCCTGATAGCTGAAGCTGGCATGGAAGCGCCGAACGTGGTTGGGCGGGCGCCCGACGGGACGCGCGAGCAGATGGGCGATACTTTCCTGAAGAACCGCGTTGGCCTTAAGACGGATCGCGTACTTGTAGCCTTCGGCTTCCAGGAACGCATAGAGGTCCGGTGCGGCAAAGGCCGCATCGCCTCGGAAGTATCGCCGCAGCTTTCGATCCCGATACCGGGTGACCACGGGTTCCAGAACGTCGCGCCAGCCATGAGCGCTATGGACATTGCCGGGGCGCAGCGCGCTCCGCTCAAGATCGCCAAACTGATTGAACACGAACAGCGGGTGGTAGCAGGTGCAGCCGAAATGGCCGTTGTAGGCCGTACCCTCTTGCTCGCCATGGGTCGGGCTGACCGAGCTATCCATATCCAGCACGATCAACTTCGGCGGCTTTCGCTCATGAACCCGGTCGATCCAGATACCAGAGAGATTGGCCAGGGCGACAAGGTTGTCATCCGTGGCCAGCAGTTCTGTCTCGAACCGGCCCATCTGGCTGGTCGATGCGCCGCCACGCTCGATGGCCTTGTCGCCGACGATCCAGCGCATCGCGGGATCGCGCCCGAGCCGGTCGGCATCGTTGACATCCTCGTATCCGGCCAATCGGCCATAGACCGACTGTCGCAAGAGGCCGATCAGACCGTGCCAGCCGTTCTTGCCCGTTCTCATGTCAGCGATAAGGTCACCGGCCAGTGCAGTCAGGCCAAGGGCGTCATCGAGTTCCCGATAGGCGAGCAGACCGGCGTCGGAAGTGATCCGAGACCCATGAAACTCAAGCTTCAAGCGGCGATCAAAAACAGGCCGTAAAGGCCGCCAATCCGAGTCACCCGTCAGGTTACGCATCCGAACCGCCTTCCGCCCGATCTAAGCCTCTAAGTCCTATAACAGAATCAGACGAAACGGACATCAGATAGATGGGTCATCTGGGAAATGCGGGTTTAGTTTCTATTAAGCTCAGTTAACTCGTTTCACGAAATGCGCGCCAAAATACTATGCCGAGTGAAATAATGAGAACTATGATCATTGTCCAGTCGCCCAGCACCGCGTATGGCGTACGCCCTAGCGCCCTGGGCAACGGGCTGTGCAACACCCCTTCGGTACCGAGCGGAAGGCGCCCCAGGTAGCGGCCGAGCGGATCGACGACGGCGGAGATTCCCGTATTGGCGGCGCGCACCAGGGGCAGGCCCTCTTCAACCGCGCGTAATCGTGCCGCCTGTAAATGCTGATAGGGCCCGGCGGTGTTGCCGAACCAGCCGTCATTGGTGACGTTGAGCAGCCAACCGGGACGGCTCCCGTCCGACGTCACCCGGCCGGCAAATATCGCCTCGTAACAAATTAGCGGGCTGAACGGCGGCAGACCGGGAACCTGCAACGTTTGCGCGCCGGGTCCTGACGAGAAATCGATATTGCCGTGCGTGAGTTTGGCCGCACTCATGATGCTTCGAAGCGGCATGTACTCGCCGAACGGAACCAAATGATGCTTGTCGTAGGTGGCGCGCAGAGCGCCCGTGGCATCGATCGCATGGAGGCTGTTCCACAATCGGCGCGGGGCGGCGGAATCGCGGTCGCGGCGCAACGCGCCGGTGAACAGCAGGCCGCCCTCGGGCGCTGCCTCGGCGAGCCATGCCGCCAAGTTCGGGTCGTTGCTGACATCGTAAGGCACCGCCGTTTCCGGCCAGATGACATGGCTGACCGTGCCAGACGGCACGGCCAGGGTCATGCGCATATGCTTTTTCATCGCCGCCTGCCGCGCGTCGGCGCGCCATTTCAGTTCCTGAGGAATATTGGCCTGGACGATCAGCAGTTTGATGCCCTCCAGTGCGGATGGATTCTGCACCGCGAGGCGCACCGTTCCGCCGATCCATATCGCCGCCAGAACGGCAATCATCAAGGCGGGCACGCGCCAGTGTTTCACCATCGTGGCGTCAACGCGCTGCTCGGTGACAAGCGCCGGCGCCGCCGCCGCGAGAATGGTGACGAAGCTGAGGCCGTACACGCCGGTGACGGCTACCATTTGAATCATGCCCTCGGATACCGTCCAAGAGGTGCCGATGAGATTCATCGGAAAGCCGCTCAGAATATGGCCGCGCAGCCATTCGGCGGCGGTCCAGGCGACGGCGAAAACGACCACGCGCGAAAAGCCGGTGCGCTTGCTGGTGAATACCAAAACTGCGGCGAGTGCCGGGAACAGCGCCAATCCGGCGCTGAGGCCGATCACCGCCGGCACGGCCAGCCAGGCGAACTTGTCCGGATCGGTGAGCAACGCCGCACCAACCCAATAACAGGCGGCAAGAAAATGCCCGAACCCGAACCACCAGCCCGACAAAGCGGCCCGCCTCGGCGAGGGCGCCGCCGCGATCAGCCACAGCAAGCCGGTGAAGGCCGGCACCAGGAGCGGTAGCGCATGGGCCGGCGGCAGGGCGCCGGCCGCGGCAACGCCTAAACAAAAACCGAGAAGCGAGCGCTGCCAGTCGCTGAGCGCCGCGACACGGTCGGCCAGCGCCACCATGATTCCGTTGCCGCCCCGAGAAACCGCGCCGGCGCTGCGCCTCGAAATCACGTCTGGTCGGTCTCGCCCGGCGCGGTCGCCGTGCTCACCCGCACTCGCTTAACCCGCCTCGGATCGGCATCGACGACTTCGAAGATAAGCCCTGAAGAATGGCTCAGGCGGTCGAGCCGTACCGGCACCCGGCCGGCCAGGCGCGACACCAGTCCGCCCACCGTATCGATATCTTCATCGAGTTGGGCATCTCTGAGAGTCACGCCAAAATGGGATTCCAGCGCCTCGATTTCGGTGCGCGCATCGGCTTCGACGACGCCGTCTGGAGAGATGTTGAGCGTCGGACTCGGCGTGACGTCGTGCTCATCTTCTATTTCGCCGACGATCTCTTCGACCAGGTCCTCGATCGTCACCAGGCCGTCGGTGCCGCCATACTCATCGACGATGATCGCCATGTGCAGCCGGCTGGTGCGCATCTTGGCCAAGAGATCGACCACCGGCATGGATTGCGGGATGAACAGCACTGGCCGCACGATATGCGGCAATTGAAATTTCTTTGTGCCCTGCCAAAACGAAATGACGTCGCGGATATGCACCATACCGACGACTTCATCCAGCGTGTCGCGGTAGACCGGCATGCGGGAGTGTCCGCTCTCGCGAATCGTCTCGACGATATCCTCCAGCGACGCGCTCTCCTCCACGGCAACGATATCCGGCCTCGGCACCATTGCGTCTTCGGCGTTCAGGCGGCCGAAGCGCAACAGGTTCATCAAGAGATCGCGTTCTTCCGGCGTAATCTGCTCGGAGATATCCTCTTCTTCCTCGATCAGTTCTTCGAGCGATTCCTGCCATGTGGCGTCGCCGTTGCGCGCGAATGCCTTAACCAGCCAGCCGCTGACGGAACGTACGAATGAAGGTTCGGGGCGGCTCTCTCCGCTCGGCGAAGCCGCCTCGTTTCTAGATGGAGGTTTGTCGCTATCCGTCATCGCTTTTCACTGCGCTCTCAGGCACGTAGGGATTGGAAATTCCGATCCCCGCCAGCGCCCGAATCTCAAGTTCTTCCATTGTCTTGGCGTCCCGTGCATTGCCGTGATCATAGCCCAACAGATGCAACACGCCATGTATCACCAGATGGCTTAAATGTTCGCCCAGGCTCAGGCCCGAATTATTCGCTTCGTCAGCGGTTCTTTCCAGGGAAATCACCACATCGCCCAAGGCGTCACTTTCGAACGGCGGCGGCTTGCTATCCGCATAGGCAAAGGCGAGCACATTGGTGGCTTTGTCGATGCCGCGATAATCCGCGTTCAAGCTGCGCAGCAACGCATCGTCCGCCAGCACCACGGCCAGTTCGTTGGCGTTTGGCGCGGCTGTCGAGGCCAGCGCCGCCAGGGCGGCTTTCCGCGTCACGCGGCGCGCATCAGGAAGCGCGGTCCGCCATGCTGAGTGGCGTATCGTTATCCCGATCTCCATTTCCGTCTTTGCCATGTTGTTCTTGGTCGGCTGCGTCCCGGCGCACATTGCTTGCCGGATATTCGATGCGGCTGTGATAGACACCCATCACCAGAACCCGGGCGAACGCGTCTTCGATACGGCTGAGGTCGGCAATGGTAAGCGCGCAATCCGCCAGTTGTCCGTCGGCCATTTTCTCGGCGATGATTTTGCCCACCCGTTCCTTGAGCTCCGCCGGGCTCGGATTTTTCAGGGCGCGAGTCGCGGCTTCCACCGAATCGCCCATCATCAGGATGCCGGATTCGCGCGTCTGCGGCCTGGGTCCGGGATATCTGTAATCCGCTTCATTGACCGGGCGTCCCGTGTCTCTGGCGTTATCCACGGCGCGTTGGTGGAACACCCGCAACAGGGTGGTGCCTTGATGCTGCGTCACCGCTTCGATGACCGGGCGACCCAGGCGGTGCGCCCGGGCAAGCTCGATGCCTTCGGTGATATGGGCAAAAATGATGCGCGCCGACAGTTCCGGCGGCAAGCCGTCATGGATGTTCCCTTCGCGCTGATTTTCGGCGTAATAAACCGGCCGCACCGATTTGCCGATATCGTGATAAAGCGCCATGACACGGCATTTCAGCGCATTGGCCCCGATCGCCTCGGCCGCCGCTTCCGAGAGATTGGCGATCATCACCGAATGGTGGTAGGTGCCGGGCGATTTCAAGGCCAGCGCCTTCAACAGCGGATGATCGCCGGTGGCCAGTTCCATCAGGCGCATATCGGTAATTTCGTCGAACACGAACTCGAAGAACGGCAGCAGAACCATGGCGAACGCCGCCACCAACCCGCCCGAAACCAGCGCGAAGCCGAGGACGATGGGAATTTCGGCATAGGCCGTGCCGCCGCCGAGGATCAGCACCAGGGGAACCGTCGCCGCCTGGACGGCGGCCACCGCGGCGCCGACCATAAGCAAGTCTTTGCGGTGGCGGCAACGCCTGGCGCCGATGCCGGCCACCAGCACGCCGATCAAATAATAAGCGGCCAGCCAGATGCCGCCGTCGGCGTGATAGGTCACCAGGAGCGCAAGCGTGACGCCGACCATTAGGCTCACTCGGGCATTGACGAATATCGACACGATCACCGCCGCGAGCGCGACCGGACTGAGAAACGCGGCGGCCGGAAGGTCGATGCCTATGCCTTCGGCGATACCGCGTCCGGCATAAAGCGCGCCGATGCTAATCAGCCCGGTGATGGTGATCGAGGCGATGGTGATGTAGCCGGTTTTGCGGCTGAAGTAGAGCGGCTGCCGGCCGGAGCGGAAAAAGAACGCGCCCAACCCCACCAGGCCGGCGAGAAAAACGGCGAAGGCCAAGCTATTGACCCACCGCAGTCCGCCCTTGCGGGCTTCGTTCAGCGCCAACAAGCGCGATTGCGCACGCTGCGTAACTCGGTCGCCTTCGCGCACAATAACTTCGCCGCGGCCGATATGAATGGTCGCTTCCTCGACGGCGGCGAGCGCCGCCTCGCGGGCGCTCTCGGTGGCGGCGGCGTTGAATGTGACGTTCTGCTCGGTCAGCGCCAGCGCGCTTTCCAGGATCCAGGTCCTCAGACTCCGCGCCGAGCCGAACGGCGCCTCGCCCGCTTTCGCCCGCATCATGCGCCACGCCCCGGCGACATCGATGATGGCGTCGAAATGGAACAGCTTGGCGCCTTCCTCGGTCCCGGCGCGGCGGAGCTCGATCGCGCCGCTTTCCGGCAACATGGCGCGGTCCTCCATCACCATGCGCTCGCCCGGCAGCGCCAGGAAGAACGCCAATGCAGCGCCAGCATCTTCGATCGCCGGCAGCCCTTCCAGCAATTCGAACACGCCGGCATTCACCGGCAAGCCCAACTCGGCTTCGAAGGCGGCGAGCCGTTCGTTTATCGGCATATCCGTTTGCGCCCGGCGCGCCTTCACATTTTCGATTGCCAGAACCACATTGTTGCGCCGCTCAAAGATAATGTCGGGGTCGTAGTCGAAGCGCGGTTGCACTGCCGAACCCGCCTGAGCGCGGCGCAAGGCGGTTTCTTCCGCATCCGCGACTTCGAGGCTGCGGTCGGCCCGAATGGTGTCCTCGGCAACGGCGCCCAAGGCCGGGATCGGCATGTCGGACGAGCCGAACGGCGCGAACAGGGCGGTCATCGCGATCACGAACAGAACCAGCAAGGGCCAATCCAGCAGCGGCCGGGCGATATTCCAGCGCTCCTCCGCCAAGGCGCGGATGGCGGAAGTCGACAACAAGGTGCGTTCGGCGTTGAGGCTGCGCTCGAAGAGTGTCTCGGAATTATCCGTCACGTTTTCTTCTCCCCGCCGCGTGCCGCTTGCACGTCTTTCTCGCGCTTTTCGTAGGCGCGCACGATGCGCGTGACCAGGGGATTGCGCACCACATCGTCATTGGTAAAGTGGACGAAGGCGGCGCCTTTCATATTCTGCAGCGTCTCGACCGCTTCAGCGAGGCCGGACCGCGCGCCGATCGGCAAATCGATCTGCGACAGATCGCCGGTGACCACCATGCGGGAATTTTCACCGAGGCGGGTGAGGAACATTTTCATTTGCACCGGCGTCGTGTTTTGCGCCTCGTCGAGAATGACGATGGCGTTGGCAAGCGTGCGCCCGCGCATGAACGCGAGCGGCGCAATCTCGATCTCGCCCGATTCGAGGCGCTTCAACACCGTGTCGGTCGGCAACATATCGTTGAGCGCGTCGTAAAGCGGACGCAAGTAAGGGTCGACTTTTTCCTTGATGTCGCCGGGCAGGAAACCGAGGCGCTCGCCGGCTTCGACTGCAGGGCGGGACAATATGATGCGGTCGACTTGGCCCGACAGATACATCGAAACCGCGACGGCGACGGCGATATAGGTCTTTCCGGTTCCCGCCGGGCCGAGGCCGAAGACCAGCTCGTGCGCGCGCATCGCCTCTATATAGGCGGCCTGGCGCAGTGAGCGCGCTGCCACCGGCTGCTTGGGCGTTTGAATGGGCTCGATCCGCGCGCGCGGCGCAGCGTCACCGCCGTCGTCCGCGCCGCGCGTGCCGGCCATTCTAATCACGCCGTCGACTGCGCTGCTGTTCACCGTCTGGCCCAGTTTGAGCTTGTCGTAGAGTTCGTTCAGCACCGCCTTGGCCACGCCGACCGGCTCGGTGGGGCCGGATATCTCGAGCTCGTTGCCGCGCGAGCCGATCATCACGCCGAGAGCATTTTCGATTTGCGCGATATGGCGGTCATGTTCGCCGAACAGCATCGCTAGCAACGTGTTGTCATCGAAACGCATATGCGTCTGCGCGCTGGGCGCGCCGGATTCGCCCGAATCCCTGACCGGAAGCTGGCTCAAGCGGGCGGCCCCTCAGCGACGCCGGCGGCCTGTGCCATAGCCAGCCCCGGGTTTGCAGCCGCCGCCGCCTGTCCGGCGAGGCTGTTTGTATGTGCCTCGGTAATCAGGATATCGGCGATACGGCCGCGATAATCGCCCGGCATGTCGGCATGTACCCATTGGCCGTATGGGCTGCGCCCGAGCAGCTGATTGGCATGGCGCCCGGGCCGCTCGAACAGGACCGGCAGCGTGCGCCCAACCATGGTTGCATTGAACGCCGCTTGCGAGCGGGCGAGCACCGCTTGCAACGCATCCAGCCGTTCGCTCTTGATACCGTCCGGGACCTGATCGCCCTGCTCGGCCGCCGGCGTGCCCGGCCGCGGGCTGTATTTGAAGGAAAACGCCTGGGCGTAATCCACGTCCCGTGCAAGCTCGAGAGTGGCTTCGAATTCAGCTTTGCTTTCGCCGGGAAAGCCGACAATAAAATCGCTCGAAAGAGCGATATCCGGTCTCGCCTTACGCAGCTCGCCGATCAGATGGCGATAGTGATCCGCCGTGTGCTGGCGGTTCATGGCCTTCAAGACGCGATCCGATCCAGACTGCACGGGAAGATGCAAAAACGGCATCAGCACCGCCACATCGCCATGCGCGGCGATCAAATCGGCGCTCAAGTCGCGTGGATGGGAAGTCGTGTAGCGCAGCCGCTCGAGCCCCGGCAATTCCGCCAACTGGCGAATAAGATCCGCCAGGGAGAATTCGCCGCCGCGCTGGGCGCCGTGATAGGCGTTGACGTTTTGCCCGAGCAGCGTGATTTCGCGCGCACCCAGGTCGATCAGCCGGCGCGCCTCGTTCTCGACATCCGTTACGGGGCGCGAATATTCAGCGCCGCGCGTATAGGGTACGACGCAAAAGGTGCAAAACCGGTCGCAGCCTTCCTGAATGGTAAGAAAGGCGCTGACGCCGTTATCTGCCGCCGTGCCGGTTCGCGCCTCGGGCAAATGATCGAATTTGCTTTCGACCGGAAATTCCGTGTCGACCACGCCGCGCGTCTCGGCGCGGCGCAGCAAATCCGGTAGCCGATGGTAATTCTGTGGCCCCATGACCAAATCGACAAATGGCGCGCGGCGCAACAGTTCGCCGCCCTCCGCCTGGCCGACGCAGCCGCTGACGGCGAGCATCATGCGCCGCCCTTCGCTGCTCCGCGCCTGTTTGATCCGGTTCAGCCGGCCGAGTTCCGAATAAACCTTTTCCGCCGCTTTTTCACGGATATGGCAGGTGTTCAGAATGACCAGATCGGCTTCCTCGGGCGTTTCCACGCTCGCATAGCCATGCGCCGCCAAGACATCCGCCATGCGGGCGGAGTCATAGACGTTCATCTGGCAGCCATAGGTCTTTACGAAGAGTTTTTTCGTCAAAATGTTATCCCGCTGCTGCTCCCGGCGCCGCACATTCGAGCGCGCCGGAACAGGGGCAGGCACAATGTTGTTTGGGTGTTCGCATTCTTGCCCGGCAAATCTAACACCCGTCCGGACGCTGTCAAGCAGAGGGCACGCCGATTTTACGGCGGATCAGGCGGTTTTTGAGGCCCACCAAGCATGTTTGGCGACTTTGGCGAGGCGGCCATGAATGCCGCGCGAGACGCCGTCGGACACCACCCGGTGGCAATGCGCCGCCATTTCCTTGCGCGACGCAAACTCGGCGATCGTCACCGGTTGATGGAATTCGATCGCCACCGTTGTTTGCCCGAGGCCGAAGACGTTCCACAAATGGCCCGCCATTTCCATATCTCCGTACCAGGCGAAATAAGGCCGATAGCTGCGCCCGACCGGTATGCCGTCCAGGCGGGTATAGGAAATGGAGACCGGTTGGACCGTAAGCGGCTTTCCGCCAACCTCTTTTTCGGCGGCGCCGAAAAAGGCGCTTTTGAACGGCAGCACCCGGTTGCCGTCATTGCTCGTCCCCTCCGGGAAGAGAATCAAATTATCGCCCATCTCCAGGCGCTGGATCATCATGTCCCGCTGTTCCGCCGTGCGCACCGCACGGCGCTCGACGAACACCGTGCGTTGCAGGCGGGCAAGCAGGCCAAACAGCGGCCAGGAGCGCACTTCCGACTTGGCCACGAACGAGCCCCGAAGAACCGCGCCTAAGACGGAAATGTCGAGATAGGAGGTGTGATTGCACACGAACAGGGTCGGCTTTGTGCGCGATATCTCGCCATGCTGCTCGACGCGAAACGCCAACAACCGGCAGACGCCGCGGTGATAAATCATGGGCAAGCGCTTGGCGAGCGGCAAGTTGAGGCCGACCAGAATCATCTGCACCGGCAACAGCGCGCCCGTCCAGCCGGCGAAACGCAGCGCGGTGAAAAACGCTGTCATGTCAATTTGTCCTTATATTTGCGCGTCACCAAATCGGTTTTAACGACGATACTGACATCGACGCTGTTCCATTGCCGGTCGATCACCGCGCCGTCGCCAACGAATCCGTTGAGCCGCAAATAGCCGCGGATCAGCGGCGGCACGGCGCGGATCGCGGCGCGGCTGTTCACCTCTTCCTTGGTCAGCCAGTTCATCGTGACGAAATGTTCGGGCTGCGCGACAGGGCGCATTTCGTCCGGCGCAAGGTGATAATGGTAGAGATAAGAGAGCGTCAATGCGTGCGCGGCGGGGTCGGTGCCCTCAAAACTGGCGCAGCCGAACATCAGCGGCACCTCGTAATGCATGACATAGGCGGCAATTCCGCGCCATAGGAGCGTCATCGTGGCGCGGTTGCGATAAGGCGCCTCGACGCAGGAGCGGCCCAATTCGAGAATTTCGCCGGGCTGCTCCAGGATACGGTCGATATTATATTCCCACGGCGAGTAAAACCCGTCATGGCTCTCGGCCATGGAACGGCGCAGCAGACGATAGGTTCCGACCACCTGGTCGCTGCCGGCGGCGCGGTCGTTGTCGATCACCAGGAGATGGTCGCAATAGCCGTCAAGACGGTCGAAGTCGCGCCGAGAGGATGCCATTTCGTCGCTTGGCTGCGCC
Source organism: Alphaproteobacteria bacterium MarineAlpha10_Bin2 (assembly GCA_002937555.1). Taxonomy (GTDB): domain Bacteria; phylum Pseudomonadota; class Alphaproteobacteria; order UBA828; family UBA828; genus PTKB01. The sequence continues at coordinate 10,437 of PTKB01000060.1, forward strand.
GTCATTTCTTCATAGAAGACCCGGTATCTGAGTGATTGCGCGGCGTCGATGTCGTTTTCGCCGTCGGCGAGGCGGACCGCCAGGCTGCCCGCCGTGATACCGGCCATGAAATCCTCTCCGCCCACGATGCTAGTTGTCCTTGTCCGGCGCATCATCGCCGAGCGGGACGGCATAGAGTTCCAGCCGGTGGCCGACCAGTTTGTAGCCCAAGCGCTTGGCGACGGCGGACTGGAGTTCCTCGATTTCGCGGTTTTGAAATTCGATGACCTTGCCGCTCTTCACATCGATCAAATGATCATGGTGGTCCTGATCCGCTTTCTCATAGCGTGCCCGGCCATCGCCGAAATCATGGCGCTCGAGGATATTGATCTCTTCGAACAGGCGCAGCGTGCGGTAAACCGTCGCCAGGCTGATTCTGCTGTCGATCGTATTGGCGCGCTGATGCACGACTTCGACATTGGGATGATCGTCGGCGTCCGACAGCACTTGCGCGATGACGCGGCGCTGCCCGGTCATTTTCAAGCCCAACTCGATACATCGCTGCTCTAAATTCGTCTGACTTGGTGTAGGGCCAGATGCCATCGCGCGCCGCCATTCCGCCTGCTGTTCGGGTAACGCCATTATAGGCGCGAGGAGAGCAACGTCCATGTGTGCAGATGGCCGGTCGCAAGAGGCGCCGCGCCTGGCGGTCACTGCGCCGGCCGTTCGGGCGTCAGCGCCGCCGGCTGGGATTCGTGCCGAGGCCCATTTTCTTCGCCAGCTCGCTGCGTATTGCCGCGTAACCGGGCGCAACCATAGGATAATCCGATGGCAGCCCCCAGCGCGCGCGGTACTGCTCCGGCGTCATGCCATAGGCCCGCTTGAGATGCCGGCGCAGCATTTTCAGTTTCTTGCCGTCTTCAAGACAGA
>PTKB01000061.1 GCA_002937555.1 Alphaproteobacteria bacterium MarineAlpha10_Bin2
GCACGGCATCGGCCGCCCGGCCGCCGGCGCAGCGCTGGCCGATCTCGTTGAAAGCCTGATACCGGCCAACGGCAATCCCGACCGGGCGATGGGGAGGAAAGCGGCATGAAAGCGCTCCCGCTCTCCATCGGAATCATTCATTTTGTCGGCATCGGCGGCATCGGCATGAGCGGCATCGCCGAGGTGATGCACAATCTGGGCTATACGGTGCAAGGCAGCGATCTGGCGGAAAACGCCAACGTCCGCCGTCTGAGGGCGCTCGGAATCGACGTCGCCATCGGCCATGACGCGGCGGCGCTCGGCGACGCCCAGGTGGTGGTGATTTCCTCGGCCGTGAAAGAGGACAATGTCGAGGCGGCGGCGGCGCGCCAGCGTTTTATACCGGTGGTGCGCCGGGCCGAAATGCTGGCCGAGCTGATGCGCCTCAAATGGTCCGTCGCGGTCGCCGGCACCCATGGCAAAACCACCACCACCTCGATGGTCGCCGCCGTGCTCGACGGCGCCGGGCTCGACCCGACCGTGATCAACGGCGGCATTATCAATGCCTACGGCACCAACGCGCGGCTCGGCGAAGGCGACTGGATGGTCGTCGAAGCCGATGAGTCCGACGGCAGTTTCGTCAAATTGCCTGCCACGGTCGCCGTGGTGACCAATATCGATCCCGAGCATATGGAGTTTTACGGCGATTTCGACGCCGTGCGCGACGCCTACCGCACTTTCCTCGAGAACCTGCCGTTCTACGGCTTTGCCGCACTCTGCCTCGATCATGCCGAGGTGCAGGCGCTGGTCGGGCGTATCTCGGACCGCCGCATCGTCACCTACGGCATGAGCCCGCAGGCCGAGATTCGCGCCTACGACGTGCGCCCCGACGCACTCGGCTCGGTGTTCAACGTCGCCATCTCGGATCGTCAAAGCGGCGCCAGCCAGACGTTCGAAAATCTGCGCCTGCCGATGCTGGGCGCGCATAATGTGCAGAACGCCTTGGCCGCCATCGCCATCGCCCGCGAAATGAAGCTTCCGGAGCAAACCATCCGCGCGGCGCTGAGCAACTTCGAAGGCGTCAAACGGCGCTTCACCAAAACCGGCGTCATTGACGGCATCACCGTCATCGACGATTACGGCCACCATCCGGTGGAAATTTCCGCCGTGCTCAAATCCGCGCGCGACGCCTATACGGGGCGGATCATCGCCGTCGTGCAGCCGCATCGCTTTACCCGCCTGAGGGATCTGTTCGAGGATTTCTGCTCCTGCTTCAACGATGCCGACGCGGTGATCGTGGCGCCAGTGCACGCCGCCGGCGAAACGCCGATTGCGGGCTTTGACCGCGACAGCCTGATCGACGGCCTGCGCACGCGCGGCCTTCGCCAGGTCATGGCGCTTGAAGCGCCCGAACAGCTGGCCGAGCTGGTCGGGCCGTTGGCGGCGCCCGGCGATCTGGTGGTGTGCCTCGGCGCCGGCACCATCACCAATTGGGCCAACGCCTTGCCCGACGCACTCGCGGCCTGGCGTCAATCGAGCGCGCGGCCGGCGAATGACCATCTGAGCGGCGAGGGAGCGTCATGATGGCGGCGGCACGTCATAACCTCCTGGAGCGTTTGCCCACGGTCGCCGGCGACTATACGGAAAACGCGCCGCTGGCGCCGCTCGCCTGGTTCCGCGCCGGCGGCGCGGCGGAAATCTTGTTCCGCCCGGCGGATAGCGACGATCTCGCCCGCTTTCTCGCCGCCAAACCATGCGACATCCCGGTGAGCCTGTTCGGCTCCGGCTCCAACATCTTGGTGCGCGACGGCGGCATTCCGGGGGTTGTGATTCGCCTCGGCGCCGCGTTCCGCGAATGCCGCGTCGATTGGCAGGGCGACAATGCCCATGTGCATGCCGGCGCCGGCGCTATCGATATCAACGTCGCACGGTTTTGCCGCGATGCAGGCGTCGCCGGGCTCGAATTCCTGGTCGGCGTGCCGGGCACCATCGGCGGCGCGCTCAGGATGAATGCCGGCGCCTATGGCCAGGAGATGGCCGATGTAACGGTGGAAGCCGAAGCCCTGGATGCAAACGGCGTACGCCGGCGCCTGACGCTGAAAGATTTGGGATTTGCCTACCGCGATTCGGCGGCGCCCGAAGACTTGATATTCCTTTCCGCCATTCTCGAAGGCAGGCGCGGTGCGGCGTCCGAGATCGCCGAGCGCATGGCCGAAATCGAAACCAGCCGCGAAGACAGCCAGCCCATACGCACCCGCACCGGCGGCAGCACCTTCATCAACCCGCCGGGCGAAAAAGCCTGGGAGCTGATCGACCGCGCCGGCTGCCGCGGCCTCAAACGCGGCGGTGCGATGGTGTCGGAAAAACATTGCAACTTCCTGATCAATACCGGCGGCGCCAGCGCTGCCGACCTCGAGGGCCTGGGCGAAGAAGTTCGCCGCCGGGTCAAGCAGGAAACCGGCATCACCCTGGAATGGGAAATCCGCCGCATCGGCCGCTTTGCCGACGGCTTGGAAGGCGGTGCGTCATGAGCCGTCGCGTCGCGGTGATCATGGGCGGCCCGTCGGTCGAGCGCGAGGTCTCGCTGGTGTCGGGGCGTGCCGTCGAAAAAGCGCTGGCGGAGCTTGGCTATCAGGTCACGTCGATCGACGCCGACCACACGCTGCCGGCGCAAATCATGGACTACAAACCGGATATCGTCTTCAACGCGCTGCATGGCCGGCTTGGCGAGGACGGTTGCGTCCAGGGTCTCCTGGAAGTGCTCGGTATCCCCTACACCCATTCGGGCGTGCTCGCCTCGGCCCTGGCCATGAACAAGCCTGCGGCCAAAAAGCTGTTCGCCGAAGCCGGGCTTACCTGTCCCGAGGGCCGGGTGATGAATTTCGAGGCGGTGATGGCCGGCGACGGGCTCACACCGCCCTATGTCATCAAGCCACTCAACGAGGGCTCCAGCGTCGGCGTGCATATCGTCTTGAACGGCGACAATCATCAACGCTTCGAAGACGAGCCCTGGCCCTTCGGCGATGACGTGCTGGTGGAAAAATACATTCCCGGGCGCGAGATCCAGGTGGCTGTCATGGGCGAGCGCGCGCTTGGCGCCATCGAAATCCGGCCGCGCGGGCGCTTCTACGACTATGAGACCAAATATACCGAAGGCAAGGCGGAACATTTCATGCCCGCGCCGATCCACCCCGAATCCTATGCCGAAGCACTCGATATCGCGCTCTGTGCGCACCGCACGCTCGGCTGCCGGGGCGTCAGCCGGGCGGACTTACGCTATGACGACGAGGCCGGCGAGCCCGGCACGTTTTACCTGCTTGAAATCAACACACAGCCCGGCATGACGCCGCTTTCACTGGTGCCCGAAATTGCTGCCGACACCGGCATGACATTCCCGGACTTGGTTGCCTGGATGGTGGAGAACGCATCATGCGACAACTGAGTTTCAACGATCGCCTGGCGCCCAAGCGCGGTGCCGTCGGGGTGCGGCCGAGCCGGCGCACACGCAGCCGCACAATGTTGCTGCGCTTCATGCGCCGGCGCGCGCGCCTGCTTGGCGTCTCAGCGGCCGCCGTCATCGCTCTCTCGGCGGCAAGCTGGTGGCTGGTTCAACCCGGCAATGCGGACGAGCTTGGCGCCGGTGCGCGCAACACCTTCATGACCGCCACCGCCGGTCTCGGCATGACGGTCGAGAATGTCTACAGCACCGGCCACCGCGAAGCGAAACCGGCCGCCATCTTGGCCGCGCTCGACGTCAAGCGCGGCGACCCGATTCTCGACTTTGCGCCGAACGCGGCGCGCACGCGGCTGCTCGCCCTCGATTGGGTCGAGAGCGCCACCATCGAGCGCCGCCTGCCCAACACCATCCGCGTCCAGATCGTCGAGCGCCAGCCGTTCGCGCTGTGGCAGCATGAGCAACGCATTCAAATGGTCGATCGTATCGGCACCGTGATCAATGCCAGAGACGTGCCGCGCTTCGGCCATCTGCCGCTGATCGTCGGCGAAACCGCGCCCCAGCATGCGCCGGCCCTGTTCGACACCATGAGCAGCGAGCCCGCCATTTTGCGCCGCCTGGTCTCCGCCGTCTGGGTCGGATCGCGGCGCTGGGACTTGCACTTTGAAAACGGGCTCACCGTGCACCTGCCGGAGGCCGACGCGGCTCAGGCGTGGCGGCGGCTGGTGCGCCTGCTCGCCACTTACGACACGCAACAAGAACGCATTGTCTCCATCGACCTTCGCCTGCCCGACCGCGCCGTGTTCGGCAAGCGGCCGGATGAAGTGATGGACGGCTCCTCGACATGACCGGAACGAAAGGAAACTGAGATCGTGATTGCGGCACTAGATGTTGGCACTTCGAAGGTGACTTGCTTCATCGCGGAGCGGGACAGCCAGGGAGAGCTCAGCATTATCGGCATCGGCCAGGATACCGCCGACGGGTTGAAGGCCGGCACCGTCACAGATATGGCGGCGGCGGTGAAATCCATCGGCACCGCCGTGCACCGCGCCGAGATCATGGCCGACAAGCGCGTTCATGAGCTCTTCGTCAGCGTCTCGGGCGGCGCGCCGCAATCTTCCTATGCCAATGTTTCGCTCGATGTGTCGGGGCGGCAAATCGGCAATACCGATATTCAAGCCGCGTTCGACGAGGCTCGGACAGACGGCGCCATCGAGGGCCGCGAAATCGTCCATGCGGTCTCGACCGCTTACGATCTCGACGGCAGCCGGGGTATCCGCGACCCCAAAGGGATGTTCGGCGATCAGCTGCGCGTGCAGCTGCATATGGTGAGCGTCGCCCATGGCGCGTTCCGCAATCTCCTCAGCTGCATCTCGCGCTGCGATTTGGACCTCGAGGCGCCGGTGATCTCGGCCTATGCCTCGGGTCTCGCCTGTCTGGTCGAGGATGAAAAGGATCTCGGCGTCACGATCATCGACATGGGCTGCGGCGGCACTGGCCTCGCGTCGTTCTCGGGCGGCGAGTTTACCTGGACCGCGACCGTGCCGTTGGGCGGCGCCCATGTCACCAACGACATCGCCCATGGCCTGACGACGCCGGTGGCCAACGCCGAACATATGAAGCGGCTATACGCCAGCGCCATCGGCGGCCCGGCGGATAGCCGCGAAATGATCGAGGTGCCGCAACTCGGCGAGCCCGAACTGCTGTCGGCACGCCAGATTCCGCGCTCGCTGCTGACCGGCATCGTGCGCCCGCGGCTGGAAGAGACCTTCGAGCTGGTGCGCGACTACATCGATTCATCCGGCGTCGCCGGCGCTTCGTCGCGGCGCATCGTCCTCACCGGTGGCGCCAGCCAATTGCAGGGCGTCGGCGATCTCGCTTCGGAGATTTTGGAAAAACAAGTCCGCCTCGCGCAGCCGCTACCCATCCAAGGGCTGGCCGAGGCAGTGGCCGGGCCCAATTGCGCGACCTGCGCCGGACTTCTGATTTATGCCGCGGAACGCCATGACGATTCCCAGAACCGTCGGCAACCGCGGGAACACGCAACCCCACAACCCGCCGAAAGCGCGCTGGGGCGCATCGGCCAATGGCTAAGAGCGAACTTTTAAGAGATGGCCGGCCCGGCGCCCACATCCCTGGCGCACCGGACCGAAACCAAAAGACGTAAGGGATTGACGCGAACCAACGAGTTGTTCTGGAGGACGAAATGAGTATCGAATTTGCACCGCAGCAATGGGAAGAGACCAAACCCCGCATTACCGTAATCGGCGTTGGCGGCGCCGGCGGCAACGCGGTCAACAACATGATCAATGGCGGATTGGAGGGCGTCGAGTTCGTTGTCGCGAACACGGATTCGCAATCGCTTCAGCAGTCCCTTTCGGAGCAACGCATCCAACTTGGAGTCAATGTCACGCACGGCCTCGGCGCCGGCGCCCGGCCCGATATCGGCCGTGTCGCCGCCGAGGAGGCGCTTGACGATATTCAACAATACCTCGAAGCCAACAACATGGTGTTCATCGCCGCCGGAATGGGCGGCGGCACCGGCACCGGCGCGGCGCCGATCATCGCCCGCGCCGCACGCGAACAAGGCATCCTGACCGTCGGCGTGGTCACCAAACCGTTCCAGTTCGAAGGCGTTCAGCGCATGCGCCAGGCGGAAGAGGGGCTGCAGGAGTTGCAGCAATATGTCGACACGCTGATCGTCATCCCCAATCAGAACCTGTTCCGTATTGCCAATGAGCAAACAACTTTTGCAGCCGCCTTCAATCTGGCCGATGAAGTGCTCCATGCCGGCGTGCGCGGCGTCACCGATCTGATGGTGAGCCCGGGCCTGATCAATCTCGATTTTGCCGATATCCGCACCGTGATGGGCGAAATGGGCAAAGCGATGATGGGCACCGGCGAGGCCGAAGGTGAAAACCGCGCCCTCGAGGCGGCCGAGGCGGCGATCAACAATCCGCTCCTCGACAATGCCTCCATCGAAGGTGCGCGCGGCGTTCTCATCAACGTCACCGGCGGGTCCGACGTCACCCTGATGGAAGTGGACGAAGCCGCCACCCGCATCTGCCAGGAAGTCGCAGACGACGCCAACATCATCTTCGGTACCTCCATGTCGGCCGAGTTGGAAGGGCAAATGCGGGTCGCCGTCATCGCCACCGGGATCGACGCCGATTTGGCGCGCAAGCCGGTGCCAGAACCCTCGGACAAGGTGCATGTTCTTGGGATCAGCAATCGCAAGGGCGATGGCCAGCCTTCCTCGGGCGCCTTTGGCGCGGCCGAATTCGACGCGCCGGAGGCGGTGGTCGAGGAGGTGGAAACGCCCGAGCCGGATAGCGCGGCGGAGGTTTCCACCGCGATTGAGGACACGGCATCGAGCGATAGCGGTATCACCATCGCGCTCAACAGTGTCGAACAGAGCTTCGACAATGCCGACGCCGACGCCGCGGCGGAACCGGAGCAACCCAGCCACGCCACGGAACCGGTGATGGTCGAGAATTCACCGCCCAAGCGTAAGATGGTTCCGGCCTCCTCGGCAGGCGGCGTGCGGGCCGGAGTCGTCACCCGCAAGGAGCGGCCGGAAACGGTCGCATCCGGCCCTTCGGAGCCCGACACCGCCACCCAATCCGCGCCGACCGCCAAACCGGCTACCGGCGGCCTTAACTTCATCCCGGAGCCGCCGGTAACGCCGGGTGAGACGCCGGCAGCCGGGCTCGAGAAGAAGGCAGATCCGTTCCGCGTGGCGAGTATGGAAAATGCCGGCGGCAGCGGCAAGAAACGCGGACCGTCGCTGTTCGAACGGATGACCGGAAGCGGCAGGGCGCGCCGCGAACCGACGGAGAATGAGCCGGCAACCGCCGAAGCCGCGCCTGAGCGGGTTGCGAAGCCGATGGCGGAGAAATCCGCGAGCGATTCCAGTGGCAGAGAGCCGACGTTCAAAAATGTCCCGCAAACCGCGCAGCCGGTTGCGGATATGCAATCGATCGAGGATGATCCGTTGGAGATTCCGGCATTTCTCCGGCGCCAGGCGAACTAACGCCGGAGCGCCCGAAAAATCTAGGGTATTAGCCGTAACATTTTGTAACAAAGAGTGATTTGAGTGCTTTGGAGGGGGCTGTTACAACCCCTCTAAAGCGATTCGCGGCCTGCGATTCGTGCTTCCCTGCGGGCGCCAGCAAGTCGCTCAGCGACACTGGAATGGAAAGATCGGTTTTTTGACCAGATATTTCGAACGCACTTTGAAAGCGCCGATACATTGCACCGGCGCCGGCCTTCATAGCAATGCCAAGGTCGCGATGGCGCTCAATCCCGCACCGCCGGGAACCGGCGTGGTGTTTCGCCGCACGGATTTGGGCGCGGATGCCGAGATCAAAGCGCATCGCGACAATGTCGTCGATTCGCGCCTGTGCACGACGATCGGCAACGGCAACGGAATGTCGGTCGGCACGATCGAGCATCTGATGGCGGCGATCGCCGGTTGCGGCGTGGAGAATGTCATCGTCGAATTGAACGGCGCGGAAGTTCCGATCATGGACGGCAGTGCGCGACCGTTCGTTTTTTTGATCGAATGCGCCGGCATCGTCGAGCAAAATGCGCCGCGCCGCGCCATCCAGGTGCTTAAACAAATTAGCGTCGGCAATGAAAGCCGCTGGGCGTCGGTTTCACCGGCAGACCATTTCTCGCTGCATTGCGAAATCGCCTTCGATCATCATGCGATCGGAACGCAGTCTTTCGACTATGATTCGCGCCACTCCTCTTTCGTCGACGAGCTGAGCAACGCGCGCACCTTCTGCCTCGCCGCCGACGTCGAGAAAATGCGCGCCGCCGGATTGGCGTTGGGCGGCTCGCTCGACAACGCCGTCGTGATCGGCGAGGACGGTCTCCTCAATGAGGAAGGCCTGCGCTACGACACCGAATTTGCACGCCACAAGGCGCTCGATTGCATTGGCGACCTCAGCCTCGCGGGCGCACCGCTGCTGGCCCATGTCGAGAGCTATTGCGCCGGACACGCGATGAACCACCAGTTGCTTGGTGCGCTGCTCGACGATGAGACGGCGTGGCGCTGGACCGATATGGATGCGCTCGGCGCTGAGCGCTTAGATGCGGCGCCGCAAGTGCGCCATGCCGCCGTGGCCGCCAGCGCCTAAGGTTTTTCGACGTCTTTTCACTCGGCGCGTCCTGATTCGGGCTTCAATCGGCCCAATCCTTGGTGAATCGGCGCGACATGCCTCCCCTCGCCCGCCGAGCATGATATAATCCCGCTCAATCAAGCATCGAGTTCGGGACTATGCCCTTCGCGTTTACGCCTCGCCTTACTTCCATCATTCGCGGCTTCGCCGGCGTTCTTGCCGTGCTGCTCCTTGTCGCCGCGTGCAGTGATGATGACTTCGGCTATCAGGAACGGTCGGTGGAAGAACTCTATAACAACGCCATGGACGAACTGCTGGACGGGTCCTATGTCGAGGCGGCCCAGGGGTTTGACGAGGTAGAACGCCAGCATCCCTATTCGGTATGGGCGACCCGAGCGCAAATCATGGCGGCCTACGCCTATTACAAAAACAACGATTACGACGAATCGATCATCTCCGCCGGGCGCTTCATCAAACTGCATCCCGGTCACCGCGATGTCGCCTATGCCTATTACCTAAACGCCGTGTCCTATTATGAACAGATTTCGGATGTCGGGCGGGACCAGGAAATGACCGAACTGGCGCTGGTGTCCCTCGAAGAGTTAGTGCGCCGTTTTCCCGACACCTCCTATTCGCGCGACGCCAGGCTCAAGATTGATCTCACGCGGGATCATTTGGCCGGCAAGGAAATGGACATCGGGCGCTATTATTTGGTCCGCGCCAATTACGTTGCCGCGGTCAATCGTTTTCGCCGCGTCATTGAGCGTTTTCAAACCACCAGCCATGTGCCCGAAGCGCTGCACAGATTGACGGAATCCTATCTCGCGCTCGGCGTGCCGCATGAGGCCCAAGCGGCGGCGGCGGTGCTCGGCTACAACTTCCCCGGAAGCGATTGGTACCTCGACAGTTATGCCCTGTTGGAAGGTGTCGATTTGCGCCCCGAAGCCGACGATGAATCCTGGATCAGCCGGGCCTTCAATTCGATCTTCTGATTGGCTTTCCCATGCTGCGCAGTCTATCGGTCCGCAACCTGGTTCTTATCGATAGCCTGGACCTCGAATTCGGACCCGGCTTGTGCGTGCTCACCGGCGAAACCGGCGCCGGCAAGTCGATTCTGCTCGATGCCTTGGGATTGGCGCTGGGCGCGCGCGCGGATGCTGGGTTGGTGCGCCATGGCGCCGATTCGGCCAGTGTCAGCGCCGCCTTCGAGCTTGCCGAGGAACACCCGGCCTGGGCGATGCTTGAGGCGCAAGGTATCGAGGCCGCCGATGAACTCATTCTACGCCGCGTAGTTGGCGCCGATGGGCGCAGCCGCGCCTTCGCCAATGGCCAGCCGGCAAGTGTCGCCTGGCTGCGCGAACTCGGCGCCTCCCTGGTGGAAATCGAAGGCCAGTCCGCTTCCGGCGGCCTGCTCGATGCAAAAAATCACCGCGCGCTCCTCGATTCGTTCGCCGCCAACGGCAAGCAACGCGCCCAGACGGCGACGGCTTATGCCGGATGGCAGGAGGCGGAGGCGGCTTTGGAGAAGGGAAAAACGGAACTCACGGAGGCACGCCGCGACGAAGAATATTTGCGCCATGTCAGCGCCGAGTTGGAAGCGCTGGCGCCGCAGGCGGGCGAGGAGGAAGCGCTGGCGGGAGAACGCCGGCGCCTGATGAACGGACAAAAGCTGTCGAAGGCAATGGCCGACGCGCGTGAGATGATCGGCGGCGATCAGCCGGCGGCAGCGAGCCTACGCTCGGCCACCCGAATTCTCGAACATGTGCAGGAAGAGGCCGGCGGCCATTTCGATGCGGCGCTGGCAGCGCTCGGCCAGGCGGCGATCGAAGCGGCGGAGGCGGAAGCGGCGCTCGAGGAAGCGGAGCGCGGCCTCGATCTCGATCCGCGCCGCCTGGAAGCGGCGGAAGAGCGCCTGTTCGCGCTCCGCGCTGCGGCGCGCAAGCACAATACGGACGTGGAATCGCTCAATCCATTGCTGGATGATTTTCGCCGCCGCCTCGAGCAGCTCGACCATAGCGGCGCGGCGCTCGATCGCCTCAGCCAAGCCTGTGCCGGTGCGCGCGCGGAGTTCCTTCAAGCTGCCGGGTGCCTGAGCGCCTCGCGCAGCCGCGCCGCCAAAAAATTGGACAAGTCACTGAAAGGTGAATTGGCGCCCTTGAAGCTCGGCGGCGCCACCTTCCGCACCTCGATCGACAAATTGGAGGAAAGTCAGGCCACCGCCGGCGGCCTGGAGCGGGTGCGGTTTGAAATCGCCACCAACCCGGGATCGCCGCCCGGGCCGCTCGAGAAAATCGCCTCGGGCGGCGAGCGTGCGCGGCTTCTGTTGGCGCTGAAGGTCTGCCTGGCGCGCAGCAAAGGCGTGCCCAGCCTCATTTTCGACGAGGTGGATGAAGGGATCGGCGGCGCCGTCGCCGATGCGGTGGGCGCGCGGCTGGCCCGGCTGGCGGAGGGTGTTCAGGTGCTGGTCGTCACCCACTCGCCGCAGGTCG
>PTKB01000062.1 GCA_002937555.1 Alphaproteobacteria bacterium MarineAlpha10_Bin2
GACCTACCTTGAACTTCCCAACGATGTATCCAGGGGAGATCGGATCTTGCTGGACGATGGGCAGATAGAACTCAGAGTTGAGGAGGTTTCGGGGCAGACGGTGAGGTGTTGTGTTGTTGTGGGTGGATTTTTGAAATCGAATAAGGGCATCAACTTGCCGAATATTGCAGTGAGTGCACCATCTTTCACCGAAAAGGATCGTCAGGACCTTCGGTTCGGGATCGAGAACGGTGTCGACATGGTCGCGATGTCGTTCGTGCGGGCGCCGGCCGATATCGGACAGTTGTTGCCGCCGGTCGTCGCCTCGCTGGCGCTTGCCGGCGGCGCCGAGATTTCCGTACCGCGCATCAGTTTGGAGCTGTCTGTGCGCGCGGCGCCGGGCGATACGCTCCGCGCCGTTCAAGTGCGCGCCGACGGGCGGCCGATCGCGGTGCTGGAAGGCGATCTTTCGGATCTCGCGGATGGCGCGCCGTTTGCGTTGTCGCTGACGGTGCCGCGTCATGACAGCGAGCTTACCGTGGTCGCCGAAGGCACGCGCGGCACGGTGAGCGAAGCGGCGCGACTCAGCCTCAGTTGGTCGGGCGGCGCCGCGGACAAACGGCCCGATCTCTACCTGCTTGCCGCCGGCGTCAGCCGTTACGCCGCCGAGGAGCTGCGCCTTAATTTCGCCCACAAGGATGCGCGGGATTTTGCTGCCATGCTGGACAGACAGGACGGCCGGGCGTATGGCGAGGTGCATCTGCGCGTTCTTGCCGATAGTGACGCCAGTGCGGCGGCGCTCCGCGACGGTTTGGCATGGCTCAGGCGCGAAGCCCGGGCCGGCGATTTCGCTGCCCTGTTTCTGGCCGGGCACGGCGTCGACGATGCCGCGGGACGCTATTTCTTCCTGCCCCATGACGGCGACCCGGCGAAGCTGGAGGAAACCGCTCTCGCCTATGCCGAGATCAAACAGGCGCTGACTTCGCTCTCCGCCCGCAGCTTGCTATTCATCGATACCTGCCGTGCCGGCGGCGTGTGGGGGCGACCTGGCGAGCCGTCGAGCGATGTGGTGCGCGTGGTCAATGACCTGTCGAGCCCGGAAAACGGCGTGATCGTGTTCGCTTCCTCCACCCACGCCCAGCTTTCGGTGGAAAACGCGAAGTGGGAGAACGGCGCCTTTACCGAGGCCTTGCTCGAGGGATTGGCGGGCCGCGCCGATCTGTTCGGCGATGGCGAGGTGACGGTCTCCACCCTCGATGCCTATATTTCGCGGCGCGTCAAGAAACTGACCGCCGGCCGCCAGACGCCGGCCATCGGCAAGCCGGTGGAAGCCGATTTTCCGCTGGCGCTGATCGCCGTGGACGCGGCAGAGTGACATCGTCATGAAACCCGTTTTCCTCATTTGTCTGCTTGCCCTTATCGCCGTCGCCGTCACGCCGCTGCGCGCCGGCAAACTGGTCGCCATCGTCGAAGAGAGCGATGGCGATACGGGTGATGCGCAACTGTTCGACATGCTGGAGGTCGGGCAGGTAATTACGCTCGGCTCCGGCGGGCGGTTGGTGCTGGGCTATTTGCGCTCGTGCTGGCGCGAAACGATCACCGGCGGTGTGGTGACGGTCGGCGCAGAACACGGCACGGTCGAGCACGGCCGGGTGTTCCGTGAGTTGGTCGAATGCGACGGCGGCAGCCTGATCTTGACCGATTCCCAATCGGAAAAAAGCGGCGTGATGGTCTACCGCGCCCCGCCCGGTGAAGACGCAGCTCCGCCCCAGGTTATCCTGTTCAGCCTGACGCCGGCCTTTCGCGTTTCCGGCGCAGCGACGGAAGTGGCGGTGGAACGGCTCGACGGCAATACAGCGGCGATGACGGTGCCGGTTGTTCGCGGCGCGGCGGACATGGCGCAAACCGAGCACCGCCTCGCCCCGGGCGGACGCTACCGCGCTTCCACCGGCGAGTCCCGCGTGACCTTTGCCGTCGATGCCTTGGCCGAAGCGCAAGGCGGCCCGTTGATCGGGCGAATCGTCTTTCTCAATCCTTAGCGCTTGGACTGGAGGGCTGCGCCATGGCATTTTATGACATGGAAGGATCAAAGCCGTGAAAACCACCGCCGCCCTGCTGAGCACATTCTTGCTGCTGCTGCTCGCGCCGACCGTCGCGCTCTCGCAATCGGTCGACGACAAGGTGCTGCGCGTCTTGCTCGCATCGCACGGGCAAACGCCGCTCGAGAGCCCGCCCTTTGTGGTCGACGATAAATATATTCTCGGCCAGGCGCTCTATTTCGATCCCGTCCTCAGCGGCGCCCGCGAAGTCGCCTGCGCCACCTGCCATCTGCCGATCCGCGGCACCTCGAACGCACAGCCGCTCGCCGTCGGCGTCGACGGAAGGCGGCTCGGCGAATACCGCCTGGCCGGCGGGCGCGGCTTTGAGACGCCGCGCAATTCGCCCGATGTGTTAAACCGCGGGCACGCGCTGGTGCAAAACATGTTCTGGGACGGCCGTGTCGCTTTCGATGAAGAGGCCATCCGCGAAGCGCGCTACTACGACGATGGCGACACGACGCCTTATTTCGAGTCGCCCATGAAACAACACTTCCCCGACGGCGTGGAAAACCTGCTCGCCGCGCAAGCGCTCTTCCCAATTGCCGGGGTGGATGAAATGCTCGGCCGGCCGGGCGACCGCTCGGACAGTGAACTCCCCGACGAGCACGCCAACCTGCCCAACGAACTGGCTCAAGCGGCGGCGGGCTTCGCCGACCCAGCGCGCATTGAGCGTGTGCATAAAGCGATGATCGCGCGGCTCTTCGCACCGCGTCTCAGCGATACCGATGTCGACGAGGACGGCGAGCTTGAACTCAAACAATGGCAAAAGGAATACCGTCGCCTGGCCCGGGCCGCTTATCCCGAGGTCTCGCTCTATGGGCTTTCCATCGTCGAGTTGGTCAATGCCATCGGCCATTTCGAAAAAATTGCCTTTGCCACGCGAAACGCGCCGTGGGACGACTATCTTCGCGGCAACAACGGTGCGATTTCCGGCGACGCCAAGGCCGGCGCGCTGGTGTTTTTCGGCAAGGGCAAATGCGCCGCCTGCCATGCCGGCCCGCTGTTCAGCGATTTCGAGTTTCATTCTCTTGGTGTGCGCCAGATTGGCCCCGGCAAGAACATCAGCTCGGACGATCTCGGGCGCTATCACGTCACCGCGGACGAGCGCGATCTCTATAAGTTCCGCACGCCGCCCTTACGCAATGTAACGCTGAGCCCGCCTTACTTTCATGACGGCGTCGCCGCCACCTTGCGCGCCGCGATCCGCCATCACAACGATCCCCTGAATCTGGCAGGCGCCGAAGATGCCAACGGCACCCATAGCTGGAATTCCAGCAAACGCAATTCGGTTTCCTACATTGTCGCCGCCGGCCTGAAACTGACGGAAACGGAAATCGACCTGTTGATCGCCTTCTTAGCAAGCCTGGAGGACAATCTCGCCGTGTACATGCCCGACATCGTCCCCGCCCGCGTCCCAAGCGGACTCCCCGTCGCCGCCATGTTTAACCGGGAGTGAGGAGTCAAGATTATGACCCGGCCCGATAAATGGGATTTGCGGCTGCTTGGCTTGGCTAGGCATGTGGCGCAATGGTCGAAGGATCCGTCGACCCAGGTCGGCGCAGTGATCGCCGACAAGAAGCACCGGGTGCTGTCGCTCGGTTTTAACGGCTTTGCCCGCGGCGTGCGCGATCTGGCAGAACGCTTGGAAAATCGCGAGGTTAAATACGACATGATCATCCATGCCGAGCGCAATGCCATTTTGTTCGCTAATGCGCCGGTCGATGGGGCAAGCGTTTATGTCTGGCCGCTGCTGCCGTGCGCGCAATGTGCCGCGACGCTCATCCAGGCTGGGGTCGGCGAAGTGATCGCGCCCTCCGCCGATGCCGAGCGCGCCGAGCGCTGGGCGGCGCAGATCAGTCTCGCCCGCACCATGTTCGAGGAAGCCGGCGTCGGCGTCGTCGAATTGGAGGACTTCGCGGAAGACTAACCGGCGAGCCGTTTGACCGCGGCGATCAGGCCTTCCACTTCGCTTTCGCGGGTATCGTGGCGGGTGACGAGGCGGATCGAACTGCGCCGGCCAATCTCGGCGGCGATGACTTCCGGCCAATCGTAAAATTCAAAGCCTTCTTCCCGCAGCGCCACCACGGTTTCGCCGGGCAGTTCCACGAACAACTCGTTGGCGCCGCCGAATGCGTCCAAGCTGACGGCGTCGAGCGCGCCCAACCCGTCGGCAAGTTGGGCGCACATTCGGTTGGCGTGATCGGCAAGACGGAGCCACAAACCGTCTTCGATATAGGCCGCCAATTGGGCCGAAATGTAGCGCATCTTGGACGCCAACTGCCCCGCCCGCTTATGGCGAAACGACATTTCCTCGGCCAGATCGGTGCGGAACAGGATGATCGCTTCGGCCCCGAGCGCGCCGTTCTTGGTGGCGCCGAAAGAGAGCACGTCGACGCCGGCACGCCAGGTGAGATCGGCCGGACTGACGGATTCGTTGCCGTCATTGAGCGCCGCCACGGCATTGGCAAACCGGGCGCCGTCCATATGCACGCCGAGACCGGATTCCTTGGCGATAGCGCTGAGCTCGGCGATTTCCGCGGCGCTGTAGACCGCCCCTGCTTCGCTGGTCTGGGTGACACTGAACGCCGCCGGCTGCGCGGCATGGACGAAGCCCTGGCCGGCAGCCGCCAAACGCCGGCGCAACTCCTCCGGCGGGATCTTGCCGCCCCGGCCTTCGAGCGCAATCAGCTTGGCGCCGCCGGTGAACAGTTCCGGCGCACCGCATTCGTCCTGGTTGATATGCGATTCGGCCTCGGCGAATATCGCGCCCCAGGGCGGGCTCAGAACGGAAGCCGAGAGCGCATTGGCGACGGTTCCGGTAAGCACCGGAAAGACGCGCACTTCGGTTTCGAACAGCTCGGAATAGGCCGGTTGCAGTCGCCGGGTGATGTCATCGTCGCCATAGCCCGCCGCGGTGCCGACATTGGCGGCGGTAATGGCGGCCATGATCTCCTCAGCCACGCTGGCGGTGTTATCGCTGCGAAAATCCATGTTTCTGTTCCTTACGCATCATCGCCGGCGGGCAGGCAATCGAGCCCAATATCGTTGAAGCGCGATCCGCTTTCAGACAGCAGATGCGCCGCCGATTGCACCGTCTGGCCGTCGACCACGGCGGTGATCAGCCATACCAGGCCAGGCTCCCAGACCATTTCGAGGTCTGTTGCCGACGGCCGCGCCGTGCCGTTCGGATGGGAGTGGTAATGGCCGATGATACCGCGCGACGCACCGTCCAGGCCGACTGGCGCGGCCTCCCGGGTTTCGCGCATTAGCCGCAGCCGCAATTCGGGATCGATCTCGAAACGGTCGTTGCGCCCGGGCGTGGCCTTGTTTTCGCTGGCCGCCACGCCCGTCACTTCGATATCGCCGTCGGCGCGCCAAAAGCCCAGCAGCAGGCCGCAGGCTTCTCTCGGATAATCCGCCTCGGCGTGATCGGCGATGCGTTTCAAATCGTCCGGCTTGAGCAACAGCATGGCGCGGCCAATGCGGCGGTCTCTATTGAAGCGGCGGCGGCAAAGCAACCTCGCCGAGCACCGCACCGTTGCTGATATCGACGATCAACACCTGTTCTCCGGCGTCGCCGCCGCTCACGCGCAGCACCAGCCGGCCGGCCTCCACGTCCATGCTGATCAAACGCGCGCCCGGATCGAGTCCGAGTTGATCGATGTCGACCTTAAAGGGCGCTCCCGCCGGCGCCGGTGCCGGCGCGGATGTTTCAACCGCTTTGACGCTCATCGATTCCGCCGCCTCTTTGGATTTGTCCAAAATCTTGATGCCGATCACCACCAGGCCCGCGACGATCAAAACGCCCATGACAATGACCGCGGTTTTGAGAATGGGAATGGGAATCATTTGAGTCCAACCGGCCCGCTATGGTGAAATCGGCCATGCCGAATGAGGGAGAAACCTTATACCGCCTGCGCGCCGGAGACGGGCGCGCGCGGCTCGACAAATTCCTGGCGGCCGCCCTGCCCGACATATCGCGCACCCGCTTCAAAGGTTTGATCGAAAGCGGCCATGTGCGCGTCGGCGGCGAGACGATAACCGAGCCGGCATACCGGGTCAAACCCGAGGCCGAAGTCGAGTTGACGGTGCCCGAAGCAAGCGCCGAGACGGCCCCTGTCGCGCAGGC
Source organism: Alphaproteobacteria bacterium MarineAlpha10_Bin2 (assembly GCA_002937555.1). Taxonomy (GTDB): domain Bacteria; phylum Pseudomonadota; class Alphaproteobacteria; order UBA828; family UBA828; genus PTKB01. The sequence goes on from PTKB01000062.1 coordinate 6,208, forward strand.
GATGGCGCTCGACATCCATTATGAAGACGGCGATCTGATCATCGTCGACAAGCCCGCCGGGCTGGTGGTGCATCCGGCAGCGGGCAATCCCGACAATACTTTGGTGAACGCGCTGGTCGCCCATTGCGGCACGAGTCTCTCCGGCATCGGCGGGGTGCGCCGGCCCGGCATCGTGCACCGCATCGACAAGGACACCAGCGGCCTTATGGTGGCGGCCAAGAACGATGCCGCCCATGCCGGGCTCAGCACGCTCTTTGCGTCGCATGATTTGGAGCGCGCCTATCTCGCTCTGGTGTGGGGTTCACCGGCGCCGGCGGAGGGCCTAATCGAAGGCAATATCGGCCGCAGCCCGAAGAACCGCAAAAAAATGGCCATCGTGACGCGCGGCGGGCGCGAAGCGCGCACCCATTACCGGGTGCGCGAACATTTGGCGGAGGGCTGCTGGAGTCTGGTGGAATGCCGCCTCGAGACCGGCCGCACCCATCAGATCCGCGTCCATTTGTCGGCGCGCGGGCATACGGTGGTGGGCGATCCCCTCTATGGCGGCAAGCGCCGCGGCTCAGCCAAAGCGCTTCCGCAAAAAGCCGCTGCGGCCCTGGAGGGCTGGCAGCGCCAGGCACTGCATGCCTACCGCCTGGCCTTCAAGCATCCGCTCAGCGGCGAATATATGGAATTCGATAGCGCGCCGCCGACCGATATGCAGGCGCTCCTGGAGGCCGGCCGGCAATAAGAGGTGCGCCGTTAACCTATACTTGAGACTTATCGCTAGAATCCTGCGATGCGCGGACGGCACTTACGCGGTGCGCGAACTCGACATAACGGACAAACACGGCAAGAAACACACGGTCTATAACGCGAAGGTCAATATCTTCCTTGGCAACGACGATCCTAATTTTCTCGGCCTGCAGAACAACGACGCGTCAATCGCCTAAGCGCCGGTTTAGCCTTCGATCACACCGTCGGCGCGAAGTGCGGCGATGCGCTCGCCGCTGACGCCGATTTCACCGAGGATTTCATCGCTGTGTTGGCCCAGCAGTGGTGCGCCATGGCGGATGCCGGGCGGCGTCACGTCGAAGCGCGCGGCTGGGCGCGCCTGACGCAAGCGCCCCGCTTGGGGATGATCGCTCTCGACGAGAATTTCGCTCGCCGCGACTTGCTCATGCTCGATGAGTTCGCTCCGCGTCAGCACCGGCGCACAGGGCACGCCCGCTGCTTCCAAACGCTCCAGCCACTCGGCGCTGGTGCGCGTTTTCAACACCTCCTGAGTGAGCGACAGGCGGTCGTTGATATTCTGGTCGCGCAGCGCCGGTGTGGTGAAGCGCGGATCTTCCAGCCATTCGGGCCGTTCCACAGCACTGGTCAGGGCGTGCCATTCCCGGTTGCTCATCACCGCGACGCTAATATAGCCATCTTCGGTGGCGTAGATGAGATCGATGAAACTGGCGGCGCGCTGAGCGCTCACCGGCTTATCGACGAAGGTCTGGCCGCCCATGTCAGACGACCAGAGGAATGCCATCACCGCATCGAGCATGGAGAGGCGGACATGCTGGCCGACGCCGCCGCGCTCGCGCACCAAAAGGGCGGCGGTGATGGCTTGGGACGCGGTGATCGCAGTGAGCTTGTCGGGCAGGATCGTCCGCACCAGGCGCGGCGGGTTGTCGTCCGAGCCACCCTGAACGGAGGCGAGGCCGGATGCCGCCTGGATGATCGGATCGTAGACCGGCTTGGCCGCATACGGGCCGTTCTCGCCGAACCCGCTCAGCGAGACATAAACGATATCGGGCCGCACGGCGCGGACATCCGCTTCGCCGACGCCGAGGCGCTCGACCACGCCGGGGCGAAAATTCTGAATAAAGACGTCGGCGCCGGCAGCGAGGCTGAGCACGATTTTGCGCCCATCGGGTTTTTTCAGATCGATGGCGATCGAACGTTTGTTGCGGTTGTTGTTGAGAAAGCTGGCAGCGAGTCCGCCTGAACGGTGAAAGCCGGCGCGCACATGATCGCCGCTGCCCGGCGCCTCGACCTTGATCACATCGGCGCCCTGATCGGCCAATATCATGGTCGCGAAGGGGCCTGAGATCATGTTGGTAAGATCGATGATTCGATAGCCCGTCAAAGGCCCGCCGGTTACCGCGCCGGCGGCCGCGCTGTTCTTTTCAACCATCGGATTTCAATCCACGCGATTTAACAAGCGCTCAAGTATAAAGAGTTTCCCGGCGCCGCGCGCGGGCTCAGTCGGCGAACGGATCCTGAACCAGGATCGTATCGTCGCGCTCGGGACTTGTGGATAGCAGTGCCACCGGCGCTTCGATCAATTCTTCGATGCGGCGGATATATTTTACCGCGCTCGCCGGCAGTTCGGCCCAGGAGCGCGCGCCCTTGGTGCTCTGTTGCCAACCGTCGAAACTCTCATAGACCGGCCGCGCCTCTGCCTGCTGCGCCGCTTGGGTCGGCAAATAATCGATCTCGCCGCCCGCGATCTGATAGGCGGTGCACACTTTGAGTTCTTTCATGCCGTCGAGCACGTCGAGCTTGGTAAGCGCGATGCCTTTGATGCCGCCGATCTTGACCGCTTGGCGCACCATCACGGCATCGAACCAGCCGCAGCGCCGGCGCCGCCCGGTAACGGTGCCGAATTCATGGCCGCGCTCGCCGAGGCCCTGCCCCACCGCATCATTGAGCTCGGTGGGAAACGGGCCCGAGCCGACGCGCGTGGTATAGGCCTTGGTGATTCCAAGCACATAGCCGATCGCGCCCGGCCCGCTGCCGCCGCCCGCCGCGGCCTGTCCGGCCACGGTATTGGACGAGGTGACGTAGGGGTAGGTGCCGTGATCGATATCGAGCATGGCGCCTTGCGCGCCTTCGTAGAGAATTCGCTTGCCGGCTCGGCGCTCGCGATCGAGGCGGCGCCACACGGCGCCCGAATAAGGCAGGACATGCGGCGCGACGTCGGCCAGTTCGGTTTTCAGCGCCGCCTTATCGACATCGGTGATGCCGAATCCGCGACGCAGCGCATTATGGTGCAGCAGCAACTCGTCGAGCCGGGCGTCGAGTGCCGCCAAGGAGCTGAGATCGCACACGCGAATGGCGCGCCGTCCCACCTTGTCCTCATAGGCGGGACCGATTCCGCGCCCCGTGGTGCCGATGGTTTGGCCGCCGCGCGCCGCTTCGCGCGCCTGATCCAGCTCGCGGTGCAGCGGCAGAATCAGGCAGGCATTCTCGGCAATCATGAGATTCTCGGGCGTGACCTCGACGCCCTTGGCGGCGATTTCCTCGATCTCGCGCTTCAGCGCCCAGGGATCGACCACCACGCCGTTGCCGATCACCGAAAGTTTGCCGCCGCGCACGACGCCGGACGGCAGCAGGCTTAATTTGAACACGTTGCCGTCGATGACCAGGGTGTGGCCGGCATTGTGGCCGCCCTGGAAGCGGACAACCACATCCGCCCGCTCGGACAGCCAGTCGACAATCTTGCCCTTGCCTTCGTCGCCCCATTGGGCGCCGACGACGGCCACATTCGACATAGGATTCTATTCCTCGGGCTGAACGGTGGCGATGCCGCCCTCGGCGTAGAGATGGCTGCAACCGAGGCGGCGCGCCTCGGCGCTATCATCGCCCGAGGCGCTCAGCGCCGCAACCGCAATCCACCCTTCGGCGCGCAATTCGGCGGCGGCGCCGGACGGCGTTCCGTGCGGCAGAAAGATGCGCTTCTCAGTAGCGCCGGCGGGCACCGCGCGCAGCAGCGTATCCATATATAGCGTGCACCCCGCGGCGTCCTCGCCGGGCGCGCCATTGCTCGCCAACGGGTAGCGTCCACCGCGGCCCAATTCGCCGCGCACGCCCTCGATGAACAGAGTGAAGCTCACGCCAGTCTGATATTCGAAGCCGCGGCGCTCGACCGGATCGATGGTGACGCTGAGTCCGGGCGCCGAAGCGAGCACCAGCCCGGCGACCTCACTCAAGGCTTCGGCCGCGTGCGCCGCGTCGGCGGGCAAATCGAGCCCCGCCAACGCCTCAAGCGCCGGGCCGGCGGTTCCGGTCGCCGCGAGCAGGCCCTTCAGTTTCTGTTCCGCGCCACCGGCCAGCCCGGCAATGCCGGCATCTTCCTTGCGGTCGAGAGCGCCGCGCAGCGCCGTGCGGGACTCGGCGGACAAATCCAATCCATCGAGGATCGCCGTCACCAGCGTCGGTGCACAGAGATCGACCGTTAAATTCTCCAGGCCAATCGCCGCCAGACCTTCAACAGCGAGCAATATCACTTCGGCATCGGCGTGCAGCGACGATGCGCCGATCAATTCGAAGCCGACTTGGGCGAATTGACGCTCAGGGCGTAACTCGCTGCCGAGGACGCGGAGAATATCGCCGCTATAGCTGAGCCGGAGCGGCCGCGGCGCGCGCGCAAGGCGCGTCTGGGCGATGCGCGCCACTTGCGGCGTCATGTCGCTGCGGAGCGCCATCATGCGCCGCGATACCGGATCCATCAGGCGGAAACTGCTCTCCGCCAGGCCTTCGCCGGTGCCGCTCAGCAAGCTGTCCTCGAATTCGATGAACGGCGGCTTGACGCGCTCATAGCCATGGCTGTGAAAGCAGGCGAGCAAGCGCGCGCTCAATTCCGCTTCGCGCGCGGCATCGGGCGGCAACAGGTCCTGGAGCCCCTCCGGCAGAAGGGCTTTGCTTGCGGTATCGGTCATGGCGGGCGGAGTATTTACATACTTTTCTGGCGCTCTCAAGCGCGCCGCAGGACGACATCCGCTGGGCGGCCTGTTGCGCTCGAGTAGTGAACATAGTGGAGATCATCGA